>PKXS01000071.1 GCA_003132425.1 Gammaproteobacteria bacterium
GAGCCCTCGCTCCCCTTCAAAAAGGGTGGGCGCTCGACACGGTACTGAAACAATACCATAGTGAGTCGGTAGGGTCAATGTAATCAATGTCTTAGAGAATCAACCAGCGTAAGATGCGGGATATGAAAGAAGAAATTGCGGCACCGATGCAGCCCGCGGGGGCGAAAAGCCCCATCGTGCTGCGCACCATCACCGAAGACGAAGCAGGTCAGCGAATCGATAATTTCCTCATGCGGCACTTCAAGTCCGTACCGCGCAGCCGCGTCTATCGACTGTTGCGCAAGGGAGAAGTCCGCGTTAACCGCAAGCGGGTCGATGCGCAATATCGAATCGTGGCCGGCGATGAAGTACGGTTGCCCCCGGTGCGGATCGACATCAGCGAGGAGCCGGGCCGGCCCTCAAGCAGCTTGCTCGAACTGATCGAACGTGCGGTGATCTTTCAAGACAAGCATCTCTTGGTGATCGACAAGCCGGCGGGCGTCGCGGTACACGGCGGCAGCGGCAGGAGCTTCGGCGTCATCGAGGCGCTGCGGGCATCGAGGCCGCGCGAAACCCTGGAATTGGTGCACCGTCTCGACCGGGACACCAGCGGCTGCTTACTGGTCGCACGCGAGCGCGCGACCTTGACCTCCTTGCATGCGCTCATCCGCAATGCCGGCATGCACAAGACGTACCTCGCCTTGGTCGCGGGGAGTTGGCAGTTGGGCACCAAGCGCGTCGACGCACCGCTCGCCACCGATAATCGTCAGCACGGCGAACGGCACGTCCGCGTGGCCGAGACCGGCAAGGACTCGGTGAGCGTGTTCAAACCAGTGCAATTCTTCGGTCCGCTGGCGACCTTGATGGAGGTGGACATTCCGACGGGCCGCACGCATCAGATCCGCGTGCACGCCTCGTTCGCCGGCCATCCCTTGCTGGGCGACGACAAGTACGGCGACCGCGAGCGCAATGCGGAACTGAAGCGCCATGGGCTCAAGCGTACCTTCTTGCACGCGCGGTCCGTGGCGTTCGATTGGCCGGGATCCGGAGTGCCGTTCCACGTCAGCGCGCCCTTGCCGAGCGAATTGGCCGCGGTGCTCGACGCGATCACGCCGCAGAAGCGAAGAGCGCCAAAACAATCGCTGCGCGGCTAGCGCACGTTAGGGCAGGTCGAAGCCCACGCCGCGCAGAGCTGCACTCAATCGTATCAACGGCAATCCGACCAGGGCGGTCGGATCGGTGCTGTCGATCGATTCGCAGAGCGTGATTCCCAAGCCCTCGCTCTTGAATCCGCCCGCGCAGTCGAGAGGCGATTCCTTGGCGACATAACGCTCGATCGCGGCCTGATCTAGCACGCGAAACGCGACACGTGTGGTATCGACGAATTCCAGCAACGCGGCATCGCGGCTCCGCCGCAGCGCCACGGCGCTCAAATACGCGATCGTTTGACCGGAGCATCGCTGCAATTGCTCGATGCAACGCGGAGTCGTCCCGGGTTTGCCAAGAATCATTNNGTCCACCCACACGGCGACCTGGTCCGAGCCGATGACCCAAGCGTCCGGATGGCCCCGGGCGAGGGCGCCGGCCTTTTCTCGAGCCAAGCGCGCCACCAAGTCAAGCGCGCACTCGCCGGGGTGCCGGGTTTCGTCCACCCCCGGCGCAACGCACTCAAAGGAAACACCGAGCCGGCGCAGCAACTCACGCCGGTAGGTTGAAGTGGAGGCTAAAATAAGCGCGGGCGGGGACTTGAAAAACAAAGACTTGCACCCGGTTCATTTTGACAGGGGTGGGAACCGGCCCTATTATACGCGGCCCATGGCAGCGGGCTTGCCGGACCGGGTTGATTGCGCGCACCTGGCTGAGGACGCGGCGGTGCTCGAACGCGTATACGCGTTGCGCGATCTGCCTCGCCTGCAGGACTTGTTGGCGGACTCCGAAGGGTCGCTGCGCGCACGCTTTGCGTTTGCGAAGGTCGGCCCAGATACCGCGGGCGCGACCGTAACGGTGCACGCGGTCCCGCGGCTGGTGTGCCAGCGTTGCATGCAGGGATTCGCATTCCCGGCGGATGCGAGCAGCGAGATTGAGTTTGCGGGCGGTGCGGAGTCGCCGGCGCACGGTTCGGAGCGCGAGGTTTACCGGATAGTCCAAGGCCTGGTTAGTTTGCGCGATCTGGCCGAGGAAGAATTATTGTTGGCATTGCCGATAGCGGCATCTTGCACCGCGCCCGAAAGGTGCGGTAACGCAAATTGCGGCTTCACCGAACCGGGAAGTGAAGTGCCGGATGAGATGCGGCGGCCATTTAGCGGATTGCAGGATTTGTTGAAGAAACGTTTAGATTAGGACACGCACCCATGGCAGTTCAAAAAAGCAGAANNAAAGACCCCTTCCAAGCGCGGCATGCATAGATCCCATTCCGGCCTTTCGTTGCCGGCAGTGTCGATCGACGCGAAGAGCGGCGAGACGCACTCCCGTCACCGCATCTCTCGCGACGGATTCTATCGCGGACGCAAGGTGCTTCAGACCAAGGCGGACGCAGCGGCGACCGAAGAATAAGCATTGCACCTGCGGCGACGCGCTCGCCGCTCGACCCATCTAGACGCACGCTGTGTCTGCGCCGCTCCATATCGCCATCGACGCAATGAGCGGCGACCGAGGTCCGTCGGTCAGCGTGCCGGCGGCGCTGGCCGCCGCCCGCGAATTCACCGAGGTGCGATTCACCTTGATCGGCCGGGAGTCCGCCCTGCAGCACGAGTTGGCGGGCGCGGCGCCGAAAAACGTGTCTTGTCTATTCGCCGCCGATGTGGTCGAGATGACCGATCACCCGCGCGAGGCCCTGCGCCGCAAGAAAGACTCATCTATGCGCCGGGCTATAGACCTGGTGAAGACGCAGGAAGCACATGCCTGTGTCAGCGCGGGCAACACCGGCGCATTGATGGCCACCGCGCATTTCGTGTTGAAAATGCTGCCCGGCGTGGAACGCCCGGCGATCGTGTCGCTGATACCGTCGCGCGGCGGCCATACCTACATGTTGGATCTGGGCGCGAACGCCTCGTGCACACCGGCGCAGCTCTGCCAGTTCGCCGTGATGGGCTCGGTGCTGGCTGCCGATCTGGCGGGAGCTCACGAGCGCCCCCGGGTTGGCCTGCTGAATATCGGAGAGGAGGAGATCAAAGGCAATGAGATCGTGCAAGCGGCGCACAATTTGATGACCGCCGCCGATATCAACTACGTGGGCTTCGTCGAAGGCCACGATATTTTTTCGGATAAAGTCGATGTGGTCGTCACCGACGGATTTACCGGGAATGTCGCGCTCAAGGCGATGGAGGGCGCGGCGCGCTTGATTGCGGACGCCATGCGCGAGGAGTTCACCCGAACGCCGATGCGAAAGCTCGGCTATCTCGCCGCACGTCCGGCGCTTAGGGCGTTGCGGACGCGCATAGATCCCAGACGCTACAATGGCGCCAGCATGATCGGATTGAACGGCATCGTGATCAAGAGTCACGGCGGCGCGGATTTATTTGGGTTTCAACGCGCCATCGAAGTTGCGGTCCTGGAAGCGCGAAACGGGGTACCAGCAAGAATCGCGCAACGGTTGAGCGCTCCACGCGGGGCCTGAAGGATCTCAATGTACGCACGCATCGCCGGTACCGGCAGCTATCTTCCCGAAAAAATACTGACCAATGCCGATCTGGAGAAACTCGTCGAGACCAGCGATGAGTGGATTCGCTCCCGCACCGGCATAGAGCGGCGGCACGTAGCGGCGGAAGGTGAGACCACCACCGACCTGGCGGAACACGCGGCGCGCCGTGCGATGGAGGCGGCGCGCGTCACCGCCGCGGATGTCGACCTGATTTGCGTGGGGACCACGACCCCGGATCTGGTGTTTCCGAACGTCGGCACTCTGCTGCAAGACCGGTTAGGGATTCACGGCTGTCCGGCCTTCAGCTTGGAGGCGGCGTGCACGGGCTTCGTATACGCTCTGAGCGTTGCGGACAAGTTCGTTCGTCTGGGCGAATCGAAGTGCGCCTTGGTTGTCGGGGCGGAAACCCTGACTCGCATCGTCGATTGGAAAGACAGGGGTACCTGCGTGTTGTTCGCAGACGGAGCGGGCGCGGTCATTCTTCAACCCTCGGCCAAACCGGGAATCATCAGCACGCGCCTGCATTCCGACGGGCGGTACAAGGAGCTCCTGCAGTATCCCGACGGAGTCTCCAAGGGCTTCAAGCTGGTGCGCGAGGGCAAAGCCGCAGTGCAGATGAAGGGGAACGAGGTCTACAAGGTGGCGGTCAACACCCTGGGCCAATTGGTCACCGAGACGCTCAATCTTAACAACATCTCCAAAGATCAACTCGATTGGCTTATCCCTCACCAGGCGAATATCCGCATCATCGAGGCGATCGCCAAACGGCTCGAGCTGCCGATGGAGCGGGTCATCGTGACGATCAGCACGCAGGGAAACACCTCGGCGGCGTCGGTCCCCTTGGCGCTCGATACCGGCATCCGGGACGGCCGAGTGAAGCGCGGCCAGTTGCTGTTGCTGGAGGCCTTCGGCGGCGGCTTTACTTGGGGATCGGCGCTCATTCGCTATTGACGCCCGGTACAGCCGATCGTGCGGGCTCTCTATTGCGCCTTGGGATGGTATGTAGGCTTGACGGCGGCCGGCCCCGTGCACGCGGAAATTTTTCCAGTGGCACCCGGTCAAGACACGTTGCCGGATATTGCGCGTCGTTATGATGTTGGTTTCGACGAAATTATCGCGGCCAATCCGGGGACCGACGCTTGGGCACCCGGCGCCCGGAAAATCATTCGCCTGCCGACGCAGCGGCTGCTCCCGGCAAACGGAAGGCCGACGCGCATATCGGTGGACCGTTGGATTGCGCCGGCCAAAAAAAACGCCGCGGAGTGACCCGCGGCGCCGATTCTCATCAAATGCTCGAATTACTTCGACACTGACTTCTTGAACATGCGATCGATCTTCTCGTTGATCGCTTCGATGGCGGTCGAGTTGGACTGCGCCGTCGATAACGCCTGGTTTGCAGTGCTCTGCGCGCCCGAGGCGGCAGACTGGGCAGCGGCAGCAGCGCTTGATGCAGCAGCCGCTTCCTGCGCCGTCTTTTGATCGTCGCTGGTGTTTTTGTTGATTTGAGCTTTCAGGTCATCGATTTGGGCTTGAACCGGCTTCAGGTCGGTGCATCCTACGAAAGCAAGCAAGCAGGCTGCGGCGACGGAGGCCTTAAGTGTCGTTGTAAGCGTCATAACAATATTCCCCTCGGGTTAATTCATTAGTCTCGGGAAGTCCGAAGTATTGCCGCAAAAGAGCCCTGTCGTAAAGTCGGGCTTCACCTGCGCCGCAACACAGTCGCACATAAAGCCAAATTCGCGCGTTGATTGCAACTGAAAATCGCGATTTGTCGTCCCTCAGCGACGTTTTTAACTCATGTTTCTTGCAGGCAAATTAAATCATCGTTAGGAATGCCGCGCGAAATGTAAATTTTACAGCAAAAGCCGCCATTTGTGTCGCTTAAGCTCGCAGCAGTTCCATCACGGCGCGGTGTCCTTGATTGATCGCCGAATCGGTGTACGCCGCGCCGCCGGAATCCGAATTGGCAATCGTTATTCTGCCGAATTGCGCCCGGCCTACCACATGGGGCCGTTCGGCCTCGGGAACTTCGGGATCGAACAGCGGGTTGTACTCCGGCGCGTAGCCGTGCGGCCAGCGATTCACGGTGATTGCCGTGATATCCCGAGCCGGGTCGAAGCCGCCTGTCTGCAGAGTGCGGCCCAGTTGATCGCGGATGTTTCGCTCGAAGGTTTCCAGGGAAGTCGCCAGCAACTCGGCGCGGCCGGCGCGATTTTGATCGTGTTCCGCCAAACCGGGTTTGCAGGGCGTGCGCACCATATGCACTAGAATCGGTTGATCCGGGGATTTCGGGCTTTTGTAGGCGCCCACATCGACGTGCGGGTTCAAGTGAAAGTACGTGTGGTAGCTGCCGGGTGCATAAACCCGGTGGACTTTCAATTTATCGAACGCCTGCCAATTGCGCAGCGCGACACTGGTGTAGACCAAGGGAGTCTTCACCAAGCGGTGCAGCGCGTCTTTTTGCGCCGCCGGCAATTCCGGGCACAGATACGGGATCATCATGTTGTAGCCGGCCAAGACCGTGCCGCGCGCGCGCGCACTGAATGCGCGGCCGCCGCGAACATAGGTGATTTCCACTTGGCTCGCGGTTTTGGGGTCTCCAAGATGGCGGGCGCGGATGGCGATGCTGTTCAAACGCAGGCGGACGGGCGCGTCGCTGCGATCGAGTTGCGCGTAATTCACGCGCGCGGTGACGACATCCACGGCGCTGCCGCCGGGAACTGCGCTCGGGATGAGATCTCTCGCCAGCAGCCGCGCGATGGTGGCGTTGCCGTCGGGAAAATGTAAGCGCAGCGAGCCGCCGGTGTCTTCGTAGCCGGCCGGCGTGAAGCCCATGCGCGCGATGGAGCCCTTCGCCAGTTTCATGCCCTGGAATCCCGTCATGCCGTAACCCCAGCAGTCGAGCGCGGACACGGCGTCGGTGCCCACACCCCATTCGCCCATGGTGCGGGCATGGTAGAAATTGAGCACGGCCGGCTCCACGCGCACGACGTCGCGCAGAAACGCCTCGTAGCTGATGCGCGATAGGCGTTGTTTTTTCTCGGCGGACGATTGGCCCGGCATGTAATCGATTTTCGCTTCTTCGATCTGGGCGATCTGTGCGCGCGCCGACGGCCCCAGCGGTGCATGCGCCAGCCATTGCTTGGCGGGGGCCTTTCCCAGGCCGACCACGAGTTTGTCGGCGCCGAAGGTCTCTCGATTGAAGAAAGCGCCGCTCTGCAGTCCGAGGTGCTCATAAAACTGCAGATGCTGAGTGGTTTTGGCGAGCGCCGCGACATCAATACCCAAGGTTGTCAGCAGACCCGCCGCGACGGGGCCGTAGGGGCGCGGGCTGTCGATTTCCAAGGTGCCGCCGTTCAATAGGTTCAGATGCCCCTGTAAGTCGAATTCGTTGCGTTTGGCGTGGCCGCCGAAGTCATCGTGATTATCGAGGATGAGTATCCGGCTATCCGCCGATGTGTGGGCGCGGTAAAAATGCGCGGCGGCGAGGCCGCTGATGCCTGCACCTACCACGATCAGATCGTATTGCTCGGCGGTGTCCGTAACGCTCGGCCAAGTCCGGCCGTCGCGTAGCGCGTGAGCACCCTCGAATGAGCCGGGGTGACTGCCGCGCATGCCGGTGAGAAGCGGTGGGTAGTAGCCGGGCGCATCTTGTGCCGCGGCGGGGCCGGAGTCCGGCGCTGCAAATAGGGGTCCGGACGCTACGGCGGTGGCGCCGATGGCAATGCCGTTCAAGAAATCGCGCCGCGTGATGGGGCGATCCATGCCGAGTTTACGGTCCCGCGATCGGTCGTCTTTTGGGTCGGTCATCGATATATCGTGCCATAGCCTGACTTGCCAGCGTCCCAAGACTGTATATAATAACAGCCACTGGCTACATATACAGGTGATGCATGTCGGACCTTACGCCCCGTCAAACCCAGATCCTCCGGCTCATTCAAAACGCCATCGCGGAAAGCGGCATGCCACCCACCCGCGCTGAAATTGCACGCACGCTCGGCTTCAAGTCGCCGAATGCTGCCGAGGAGCACTTACGCGCCTTGCAGCGCAAAGGCGTCATCGATCTGATCCCCGGCGCGTCGCGCGGCATCCAACTCAAAGACATCCTGCGTGAACAATTGGGGCTGCCGCTCATCGGCCGTGTCGCCGCCGGCCGCCCGATCTTGGCCGAAGAGCATATCGAAACGCGCTATCAAATCGATCCGCAGTTATTCCAACCACAGCCGCACTACCTGCTGAAAGTGCAGGGCATGAGCATGAAAAATGCCGGTATCTTGGATGGCGATCTGGTCGCCGTGCACCGCACGCCCGAAGTGCGCAATCGCCAAATCGTGGTGGCGCGCTTGGAAAACGAAGTCACCGTCAAACGTTATCGGCAAGAAGGCACGATCGTGTGGCTGCTGCCCGAGAACACCGATTTCGAACCCATTCGAGTCGATCTCAAAGAACAACCCATGATTATCGAAGGGGTGGTGGTCGGGGTGCTGCGTCGTGGTAAAGACGTGGATGCCGCGTGAGACATCATCCCTTGCGGATATTTTGGCCGATGCGCGTGTCTGGAAGTTAAAAGACGCCTCGGCCGCCCCGCCTCGTCCGGTTTGGTCCACCGGCAGAAGTTCGCTCGATGCGCGCTTGCCGGGTGGTGGTTGGCCGACGGCGTCGCTCGTCGAGGTACTGATCGATGACACCGGTCTCGGCGAAGTGCAGCTTTTTTTGCCGGCTCTCGTGGCATCCCAACGCAGAACGGACGGTGAAGCTCCATGGCTGGTTTGGATTGCGCCACCTCATGAACCCTTCGCACCTGCTTTGGCTCAGCAGGGAATCGACCTGGGCCGCTTGCTCGTGGTGCGGCCTGCCAGCGCGACAGAGGCGTTGTGGGCCGCCGAACAGACTTTAAGCTCGGGTGTTTGCGCCGCAGTGTTGCTGTGGCTGAAAGGCACCGATGATCGCTGGCTGCGGCGTTTGAAGCTCGCGGCCGAGGCGGGCGGCGCGCTCGGCGTGCTGTTTCGCCCCGAGCGCCATCGGTTCGAGTCTTCACCCGCCACCTTGCGTTTATTGATGACGCAGGGCGAGCACGCGCCGCATCTGGAGCTGCTCAAGGTACAAGGCGGCCGGCCCGGTCCCATCGATCTTAGCGTTGCATGAAATCGCGCACGGCGGATCTATTTGCCGCAGCGGACTCATCGCCCGCGCCGACGCCGCGTGCGCCGCCGCCAACACCGCAGACCGTGAGCCGGCCGCGTTCTCATCAGCTGTGGTATGCCGCGGTATTTCCGCAGCTGATCGAGGCAGAACGGCCGGCAATTTTACTGCAGCGGCTGTGCATGCATGCACAGCAATTTACCTCATTGGTCAGTATCGAGATGCCGAACGCTCTGTTGCTGGAAATCAAAGGCAGCGTGAAGTTGTTCGGCTCGCTCGGACGCTTACATGCCGGCATCGATGCCGCGTGGAGCCGGCTGGCGCTGCATGCCCGCAGTGCGACGGCACCGTCGACTCTGGCAGCGCTGTGGTGCGCGCGCGCCGGCAAACAGGTGCTCATCGAAGATCCCGGGACGTTGGCCGGACATCTCGCGGGGTTGCCGATCGCTTGCACGTCCTGGGATGCCGAACGGTTGCAAACCTTAAGCGCCATGGGCGTGAGGAGCGTGGGGGAGTTGCTGCGCCTGCCGCGCTCAGGAGTATCGCGACGACTGGGTCCCGCCACCCTCCTCGATCTTGATATCGCGCTGGCGCGGCAAGCCGCGCCGCGCAGAGCGTTCGTGCCGCGCGAGCGGTTCCGCGAGCGCTGCGATTTCGAGACGGAGATCGAGAGCGCCGCTTATCTGGAAAAAGCGCTCGAACCATTGATCGAGCGCTGCGCGCGGTTCTTGCGCGAGCGTCAGGCGGGCGTCCAGGCTTTGGAGCTGCGGCTGCGGCATCGCGCGGGGCCTGCGGCGCGAGTGCGTTTGGGGCTGGCGAGCATCACGAGCGAGCGCCGCCGCTTGACCGATGTGCTGGCCCAAAAACTCTCCCGGCTCGAGCTCGATGCGCCGGTGCGGGGTATGGAACTCATTACAGGTCCGCTGCGGCCGCTCAGCGCCGGCACTCTCGATGCCTTTGCCGGCTTTGGCGCCGCCGGCCGCGACACGGCTCCGCAATTGGTGGAGCGTTTGCGCGCTCGGCTCGGTCAGGAAACGGTGTATGGAGTTATTTCGATCGCAGAGCATCGTCCCGAGGCGGCTTGGCGGCGAGTGCACGCACTGCGCTTCAGCGTCGCCTTGCGCATCGGCAGCAAGAAGGCCGATCAGCGGGCGTGCGATCATGAGATGCCGCGGCCCGTTTGGTTATTGAGCGAACCCGCACAGCTGTCCGGGCCGCTGATTTTGGAGCAAGGTCCTGAGCGTATCGAGAGCGGCTGGTGGGACGGCAAAGGCATCGCGCGCGATTACTATATTGCACGTCAAACCCATGACGCGCGTCGAACTCGCGGCGCAAGACTCTGGGTTTTTCAGGAACGGCAATCCAAGCGCTGGTATGTGCACGGCGTGTTCGCTTGAGTCCGCTCCGTGTACGCCGAACTGCATGCCTTGAGCAATTTCTCCTTCCTGCGCGGCGCTTCGCAGCCCGAGGAACTGGTCGAGCAGGCCAAATGGCTGGGTTATCGCGCGCTGGCGGTTACCGATGAATGCTCTCTGGCGGGGGTGGTGCGGGCTCATGTCGCCGCCAAGCAGCAAGAGCTGCCGCTGATCATCGGCACGGAGTTCAATTGCGCCGATGGGCTGAAACTCGTGGCGCTGGCCACCGATCGGGCGAGCTACGGCGCCTTGAGCCGCTTGATCAGCCGCGCACGGCGCGCCTGCGTCAAAGGCAGCTATTCTCTGGCGCGCGCGGATCTTGAGAACGCGCTCGATGGATGCTTGATGATCTGGCTGCCGCAGGCGGGCAGGGCGCCGCTGCCGCAGCATGAAAAGGACGGCCGCTGGCTGCGCGAACGTTTCGCCGGACGTATCTGGCTAGGCGTGGAACTATTGACCGGCGGTTTCGATGCGCGCCGCTTGGAGCTGCTCGAAAAGTTGGGTAGCACGCTGGATTTGCCGCGAGTCGCCGCGGGCGATGTGCACATGCATCGCCGCAGCCGGCGCGCTTTACAAGATGTGTTGACGGCGATTCGCTTGAAGACGCCGCTGCACGCCGTGGGTTACGCCTTATTCGCGAACGGCGAGCGCTGTTTGCGGCCACTGCGCCGTTTGCAGGAGCTATATCCCGCGCCCCTGCTGGCACAAACGCTTCAGATCGCCGAGCGCTGCACGTTCAAGCTCGATGTGCTGCGCTACGAATATCCGCAGGAGATCGTGCCCGCGGGCGCAACGCCCACGAGCCACCTGCGCGCGCTGACCGAGCAAGGCTGCGCCAGGCGTTGGCCGGCGGGCGTGCCGCGGGCCGTGCGCGAGGGCATCGAGCATGAATTGCGCTTGATCGCCGAATTGAAGTTCGAGCCGTTCTTCCTGACCGTGCATGACGTGGTGCAATTCGCTCGTTCGCGAGGAATACTCTGCCAGGGCCGCGGCTCCGCGGCCAACTCCGCCGTCTGTTATTGCCTGCAGATTACCGAAGTGGATCCCTCACGCATGGCCATGCTGTTCGAGCGCTTCATTTCCAAAGAGCGCAACGAGCCGCCCGATATCGACGTGGATTTCGAGCATGAGCGGCGCGAAGAGGTGATTCAATATATTTACCGGAAATACGGCCGTGAACGCGCGGCGCTGGCGGCAACCGTCATCTGCTACCGTCCCCGCAGCGCGCTGCGGGATGTCGGCAAAGCACTGGGGTTCGGCCGTGCGCAGGTCGATCGGCTTGCGCGAGGCATGCAATGGTGGGATGGCCAGCGCGTCGATCCCGAGCGCATCCGCGCATCCGGCTTCGATCCCGGCGATCCTGCGGTGGCGCGTCTCATCGGGATCACGACGGAAATCTTAAGCTTTCCGCGCCATCTCTCGCAGCATGTGGGCGGCTTCGTCATTGCGCGCGATCGTTTGGATGAGCTCGTGCCCATCGAGAACGCGGCGATGCCCGATCGCACGGTGATCGAGTGGGACAAGGACGATCTCGATACGCTGGGGCTGCTCAAGGTCGACGTGCTCGGCCTGGGGATGCTGAGCGCGATACGCCGCGCGTTTCACTTGATCAATGAATTCAGCGGTCCGTCCGCGGCTAAGGGGGAGATCAATCTCGCGACGGTGCCGAGCGAGGATAAATCCGTGTACGAGATGATTTGCCGCGCCGACACCACGGGCGTGTTTCAAATCGAATCGCGGGCGCAGATGGCCATGCTGCCGCGGCTGCGCCCGCGAAATTACTACGATCTCGTCATCGAAGTGGCGATTGTGCGTCCGGGCCCGATTCAGGGCGAGATGGTGCATCCTTACTTGCGCCGCCGCAACAACGAGGAGGCGGTGACTTATCCGAGCAAAGCGGTCGAAGCGGTGCTCAAGCGCACCCTGGGCGTGCCGATTTTCCAGGAGCAAGTCATGCAGTTGGCGGTCGTGGCGGCCGGCTTCTCGCCCGGCGAGGCCGACCGGCTGCGCAGAGCAATGGCGGCCTGGAAGCGCAAAGGCGGCCTGGAGCCTTTTCAGCGCCAATTGATCGACGGTATGCGGGAGCGGGGCTATGCGGAAAGTTTCGCACAGCAAATATTCAAACAGATACTGGGATTCGGTGAATACGGTTTTCCGGAAGCGCATGCGGCGAGCTTTGCACTGCTCGTCTACACATCCGCATGGCTGAAACATTACCAACCGGCGGCATTTTGCGCGGCGCTCATCAATAGTCAGCCCATGGGCTTTTACGCACCGGCGCAATTGGTGCGGGATGCGCGCGCGCATGGCGTCGAAGTGCGCCCGGTCGACGTGGCGGCGAGCGAATGGGATTGCACGCTCGAGCGCCAAACCGATGGCCGCCCGGCATTGCGTTTGGGGTTGCGGTTGACCAAGCATCTCTCGCATGAGGGCGCGGTTCGGTTGCTTGCCGCGCGCGCGATGCGTGCCTTTGCCAATATCGCCGATCTAGCCGAGCGTGCGGTGCTCGACCGCCGCGATCTTGAGGCGCTCGCTGCCGCGGATGCATTGGCAGGCGTTGCCGGACATCGGCATCGCGCCGTGTGGCAGGTGACCGGAGTGGAACGGGCGCTGCCCTTGCTGCCCGCGGAAACGGCGGCCGATGAAGGCATTCCGCTGCTGCGCGCGCCGCGCGAGGGCCAGGATATCGCGGCCGACTACGGCAGCACGGGGTTGACGCTGCGCCGCCATCCGCTGGCGCTGCTGCGCGAGAAGCTGCTGAAGCGCGGCGTCATTGCGGCGCGAGAACTGTGGGAAAAGCCCAGCGGGCAGTTCGTCACGACGGCGGGCCTGGTCATCACGCGGCAGCGGCCGGGCAGTGCGAACGGCGTGACCTTCGTCACCATGGAAGATGAAACAGGCTATGTGAATTTGATCGTCTGGGAGCGCGTGGCAACGGCCCAACGCGCGGCGTTGCTCGAATCGCGGCTGCTCGAGGTGCGCGGCAAGTTACAGCGCGAGGGCGATGTGCTGCATGTGATCGCGCAGCGGCTGACGGATCTTTCCGCGCTGCTCGGGGATCTCGTGGCGGCGTCGCGGAATTTTCACTGATCGCCAAAGAATTACCACGCTACCTGCCGGCTTTATCCTTGTCGGTGCCGCAAGCCCAGCGAAAATTGAGCTCGCTCAGCGTGCCCGGGACGATCGGATCCCATGGCGATGCTTTCGGATCGGCCTGTACGCTCTGCTCATTGCCCTTGATATTATTCTCGGAATAATAAATGACCAACAGTGTTCGGGCGCGCTCCTTTGCACAGTCATATTGAACATTCTCGACAGTGCTCATATAAGCATCGCTGCCTGAATCTTGATGAGGCTCCGCGTATTCCTGCCTCAGCCAGACCGTCACGGTTTTGCCCTTGTGCTTCAGCTGATGGTCGGTGCTGTAGGCCGCCCATGATCCATCGTCGGCGACATTTCTGAATTCCCAGCCGCCGGCCGACATCGGATCGAGCGTACGAACCCAGGCCATTGGATCGGCCTTGCGAGCCGCGCGTTCCTTGGCCAGGCGCTCCGCCTTGGCTCTTTGGTCCACAAGCGTCTGCGCCTGTTGAGCTTCCCACACCTTTTCCTGCTCCGGGGTTTGGCCGCCAGCAATTAAACTTTGCAAAAAGCATGGTCCGGCCAGCGCAACCGCCGCCAACCCAGAAAGTGTCCGCATCTTCGTGTTCCTTGGCCTTTGAGGCGCATCGTACACTCGTTTCCGCGACGTGGACAAACGCGTGAGACGAGCGCAGCATCGTCACGGGCTCGTGCCCCAAAGAAAAGCGAGGAATGGCATGAACTCGATCGGCGGCGATCCGGATGGCGGCGCGCGGCGCTCTTTTCTGCTCTCGACGGGGAGCTTATTGACGAGCGCTTGGTTGGGCGCGCACTGGCCTGCCATCGCTCAAGCCGCACATCACGCCGAGGACATGGCGCTGGTCCCGGCGCCCGCCGGCTTCGAATTCTTCAGCGACGCCGAAGGCGCCGATGTCGATGCGCTTGCGGGGCAAATCGTACCGAGCGGCGCGACGCCCGGCGCTCGCGAGGCGCGTGCCGTCTACTTCATCGATCGCTCGCTATCCACATTTCTGTCCGAATCGGCGCACGATTTTCGCCAGGGCTTGAGCGAATTTCAGGGCAAATTTCGCGCCGCTCAGCCTGCGTCGGCTGCCTTCGCCGCGGCGACGGCGGAGCAGCAGATCGCGTTTCTCAAGACGGTGGATCGAACGCCCTTCTTTGAAAGCGCACGCATACTGACGATCTTGGGCATGTTCTCCTCGCCCAAGTACGGCGGCAACTATCAGGGATCCGGCTGGAAGTTGATAGGCTTCGAAGACCGGCACGTGTTTACTCCGCCATTCGGCTATTACGACCGCGAGTACGCCGGTTTCGTGCCCTACCCCACGCAGAAGCGCACGTGAGCACGCACCGCTTCAAATCAGGCGAGAGCGTGGAATTCGTAGTGGTCGGATCGGGTGCGGCGGGCGGCGTCGTGGCGCGCGAACTCTCGCAAGCCGGCTTCAGCGTGCTGGTGCTCGAACAGGGGCCGCGCCTGTCGGCGGCAGATTTCGAGCACGACGAGCTGAAGTACTTCTTCCTGAGCGGCATCACCTCCGATCCCGTGCACAGTCCGCAAACCTTCAGAAGGAGCGCGTCCGACACCGCGCAGCGGCCGCGAGGTCCGAACCCGCTCATTTACGCGCGCTTGGTGGGCGGCAGCAGCAACCACTACACGGCCAATTTCTGGCGCTTTCACGAAATCGACTTTCATGAGCGCAGCGTCTATGGAGGCATCTCCGGAACCGGCTTTGCCGATTGGCCAATCTCTTATGAGGAGCTCGAGCCCTACTACACCAAGGTGGAATGGGAAGTCGGCGTCTCGGGACTCGCCTACGCCAGCCCATTCGATCCGCCGCGCACCAAGCCCTATCCCATGCCGCCGCTGCCGGTGAAGTCCTCCGGCGTGCTGCTGGAGCGCGGCGCGCGCAAGCTTGGGTACCACCCGTTCCCGGCCCCCATGGCGATCGCGTCGCAGCCGTATCGCGGCCGTCCGGCCTGCGTGCACTGCGGATTCTGCATGGGCTTCGGGTGCGAAGCGATGGCGAAGTCCTCCACGCTCTATACGATGATTCCGGAGGCTGAAGCGACCGGGCGCTGCGAAGTGCGATCGGCAAGCTACGTGTTTCGGATCGAGACGAACCCGCGCGGGCGCCTCACCGGGGTCCATTACTTCGATGCCGAGAAACGCGAGCACTTCCAGAAGGCACGGGCTGTCGTGTTGTGCGCCAACGGCGCCGAGACCGCGCGCCTGCTGCTCAACTCCGCCGGCAACCGTTTCCCGCAGGGACTTGCCAATTCCAGCGGCATGGTGGGCAAGCACCTCATGTTCAATCAGGGCGCCGACGTGCACGCGGTGTTCGAGCATGAACTCAACGAATACAAGAGCGTTCAAGTGACGCGCGTAGTGCACGACTTTTACGATGCGGATCCGAAGCGCGGCTTCTACGGCGGCGGCGGCATCGACGCGCGCATCAATCCACAACCCGCTCTGTGGGCGATGTCTTCCGGGGGGGACTTACCGCGATGGGGCGCGGACTTCAAGTCGCGCCTCGAAGCGTTTCCGCGGTCCATGGTCGCCATGGGCCACACCACATCGCTCCCGTTGGAAAGCAATAACGTGAGCCTCGACCCGACCGTCAAGGACGCGTGGGGCATTCCCGCAATGCGCATCACCTACAAGGACCATCCGGACGATCTGGCCACGGCTAAGTTTCTGCAGGACCGGTCGCTCGAGATCATGCAGGCGGCCGGCGCACAGAAGACCTGGCACCACGATGTAGAGGAAAGCTACTACGCGCCGCACTTGCTGGGAACCTGCCGTATGGGGAACGACGCGGCGAGCTCGGTGGTCGACAAGTACCATCGCGCTCACGATGTCCCGAACCTTTTTATTTGCGACGGCTCGAGCTTCGTGACTTCGGGAAGAGGGCAGCCGACACTGACCATTCAGGCGCTTGCGTTCCGCGCGGCCGAACACATCGGCCAATTCGCCACGCGCAACGAAATTTAACGGTCGACAACGGAAGCGCGGATCAGCGGATTTTCTTTTTCTTCGCAGCAGCCTTCTCGGAGGATTCCGGCTCCGCAGCGCCGCCTCCGTCATCTATCTTGTAATCGTCGAAGTCGCTGAGCAGTTCGGCGGTGCGCTTCTCCTCCATGACGCGCTCCAAGCGCCGCCAGGCCGGCTCTGCGCCCTTCGGCCCGCGGCGCCTCTGCGACTCGACATCGCGCATAATGTGATCGACGTCGACATCGTCACCGCCCGGCGCCGTGTCTTCGACGTCCTCTTCCTCGAATTCGTCCGATTCGGGCTTCTCGATCATGCTACCGGAGCCTGCGCTTCACCAGTGGACCAACACGCGCGGGTTATAAACGGAAAGGTGCCCCGGGCGCAATACCCTGGCGCACAGTCTGCTATTTGACCAGGTCGTTGAGTTGAAAAATCGGCAATAGCAGCGCAATGACGATGAACATGACAACGGCGCCCATGAACACCACCATGAGGGGCCCCAGCAGATTTGTCATGGTCGAGAGCAGGCCGTCCATCTCGCGCTCCTGGTTTGTTGCCGCTCGCTCGAGCATCTTCTCGAGCTCGCCGCTGCTCTCGCCGCTGCTGATCAAGTGAATCATCATGGGCGGAAACAGCTTGCGGGCGGCGAGCGACTTGCCGATGGGGGCGCCTTCGCGAACCCGCAACGCAGCGTCCTCCACGGCTTTTCGCATCGGCAGGTTACTGACCACCTCGGCGGAAATTCGCAACGCCTCGAGCACCGGCACGGCGCTCGCCGTCAGGATGCTGAACGTGCGGGAGAATCGGGCCGTGTTCAGGCCCCTAATGAGCTTGCCCGCCAGCGGCACACGCAACATGAATCGATCGAAACGAAGGCGGGCCTCCGGCGCTTTGAGCCAGCGCAAGAATCCCCAGATTCCGATCCCGATGAGGATCAGCGCATAAATCCAATAATGACGGATGAAATCGCTCAGGCCTATGAGGATGCGCGTGGCAATGGGCAACTCTTGGTGGCCGGACTCGAACACGGCGACGACTTGCGGCACCACATAGGCCAGCAGGAAGGAGACGATGGCGAACGACAGCACCATCAGCACGATCGGATAGACCAAGGCGTTGCTGACTTGTTGGCCCATCACTTGACGCGATTCCGTGTAATCCGACAGGCGTTCCAAGACCGAATCGAGCTTTCCAGACTGCTCGCCGGCCGATACCGTGGCCCGATAGATTTCCGGGAATGCCTGCGGGAAGTCCCGCAGGCCGTCGGCCAAAGGATGGCCCTCGACTACCTTGCTGCGCACTCCCAGGATGATTCTCTGGACGCGCGGCTTCTCCGTTTGTTCGGCCACCGCCTGCAACGATTCCTCCAGCGGCAATCCGGAATGCAGCAANNCGCGTCAGCAACGCCAAATCCAGCGTCGACAGGCCGCGCCGCATGAATCCGCGGGCGCGGCTCTGCTTGAGCTCGCGCTCCGCCGTTTCCTGGATTTCCATCGGCAGCAATTGCTTGTCGCGCAGCAGCTGCCGCACATGCTTGGGCGTGTCGCCCTCGATCAGGCCCTTACGCTCCTTCCCTTCAGCATCGAGCGCCGTGTACTCGAAGGCGCCCATCAGTCCTCGCGGGTAACGCGCAACACTTCTTCCAGCGTCGTCTCGCCCGCCATCACCTTTCTACGGCCGTCGTCGCGAATGCCGGGGCTGGCGGTGCGCGCGTAGCGTTCGAGCTCCTGTTCGGAGGTGCCGTCATGAATCATCGTCCGCATATGATCGTCGACCGCGATGAGCTCATAAATGCCCGTGCGGCCGCGATAGCCGTTGCCGGGCTCGGCACTCGGGCGATACAACTGTACCGGCCGGCCCTTTGGATCAAGATTCAGCAGGCGGCGTTCGTATTCGCCGGCGTTGAACTGCTCCTTGGTCTCAGGGTTGAGCACGCGAACCAGGCGCTGAGCCAGCACCCCGATCAAACTCGAGGACAGCAAGAAGGGTTCGATGCCCATGTCGCGAAGGCGCGTGACGGCGCCCACGGCGGTGTTGGTGTGCAGGGTCGATAACACCAAGTGGCCGGTCAAGCTCGCTTGCACCGCGATTTGAGCCGTCTCCAGGTCGCGAATTTCGCCGACCATCACGACGTCGGGATCCTGGCGCAATATCGCCCGTAGGCCGCGCGCGAAGGTCATTTCCACCTTCGTGTTCACCTGGGTCTGACCGATGCCGTCAATGTAGTACTCGATCGGATCCTCGACCGTCATTACGTTGCGGGTGTTGTCGTTGATGCGCTCGAGCGCGGCATACAGAGTCGTGGTCTTGCCGGAACCCGTGGGGCCGGTCACCAAAATGATGCCGTGCGGCTTGTGAATGATCTCATCCATCGTGCCCTGAGTGCCTGGGTCCATGCCGAGCGAGGTGAGCTCGATCCGCCCGGCTTGCTTGTCCAGCAGGCGCAGCACCACTCGTTCGCCGTGCCCGGACGGCAAGGTCGATACGCGCACGTCGACGGCCCGGCCGGCGATTCGCAGCGAAATTCTGCCGTCCTGCGGCAGGCGCCGCTCGGCGATATCGAGTTTGGACATGACCTTAATGCGCGACACCACGAGCGGCGACACCGCTCGTTTGGTTTGCAGCACCTCACGCAGCACTCCGTCGACCCGGAATCGGATCACCAGGCGGTTTTCATAGGGCTCGATATGGATGTCCGAGGCGTTCTCTTTCACCGCTTGCGTCAACAAGGCGTTGATCAAGCGAATGATCGGCGCCTCGTCGTCGCTTTCGAGTAAATCGGAAGACTCGGGGATGTCCTCGGCCAGATGGGCAAGGTCAGTGTTGTCGTCCAAGCCCTCAAGCATCTGCATGGCGGCCCCGGAGCCGGCTTCATAGGCGATGCGCAGCAGCGAATCAAATGCCTCAACGGACACTCGTTCGAGCTTCAACGGGACGCCGACGAAGCGGCGCACCTCCGCCAAGCTTTGCGGCGTGACGCCGGGGCGGCAAACCGTATCCGCCAATCCGTCCGCAATGCCTCGAACCAGAACGCCATGGCGCTTGGCAAACGGAAACGACAGCTTTCTCGGCTGTAGAGGCTCTTGCAATTCCGCGCTCATGGCGTATGCACCGGCTGTGGAGCCGGAGCCGGCTGTGGGGCCGGGACTACCTGCGGAGCCGGGGCGGGTTGTTGCACAGAAGTCGCCGGCTGCACAGAAGTTGCCGGCTGCACGGAAGTCGCCGGCTGGGCGGCGGGGGCGATCCTCGTCGATCCCCCGTTCGGTGTCGACATCGGCGCCGCCGGCCGCGCGCTGTTCTGCGGAATCGCAGGGATGGACGGCTGGACTTCTCCGGGCAGCAGCGTGATCTTGCCGTTGTGCAGAGTTTTCTCTTCCTGGCGAATCTGGTTATACCTGGCCGCGCTGGTGGTCTCCGTCTGGGTCTGGTCGCGCAGTATCTTCGGGCGCATGAAAACCAACAAGTTGCTCTTCTGACGCGAACCGCTGCGCGATTTGAATAAGTTGCCGAGCAGCGGGATCGCGCCGAGTCCCGGCACGCGATCCTCGCTTTCAGTGACCGTATCCTGCATCAGGCCGCCGAGCACGATGATGCCCCCGTCTTCAATCAGGATTGTCGTCTTGATGGAGCGCTTGTTCGTCGAGATATCGGCCGAATCGGCGAGTTTGGCGCCCGGGGAGGAATCTTCCTGCTCGATTTTGAGCTGGATCACATCGCCCTCGCTGATATGCGGCGTCACCTTGAGGATCGTGCCGACTTCCTCGCGCTGAATCGTCTCGAAGGGGCTGGTCGTGCCGTTCACGGCCGCGGTCGAGCTCTGGTATGAACCCGTGATCAGCGGAATTTCTTGGGTCACCTTGACCTCCGCTTCCTCGTTGTTCATGGTGATGACCGTCGGCGTCGAGATGATGTTACTCGTGGCGTCGCTGCGCAAAGCTTGAACCAGGGCCGCGAAACCCTTGCCCGTGGTTGAGTTGTATTTGCCGATGGCGAATGTGGCGCCGGTGCCGATGGTTGAGCTACTGATGCCGGCGGAGCCGGTGGTCGTGCCGGTGGTGTTTAGGGCACTCGTAGCAGTCGAGGACGAAGCGCCGAGCGCAGCGACCGCCAAATCAACGATGCTGGTGCCGGTTCCCGGCAGATTGATCACGCCGTAGCCGGCGGAAGCGCCTCCATCGAGCAGCCATTGCACGCCGAGATTGGAGCTCTTGTTGACCGCGACCTCGACGATCATGGCCTCGACCTCAACCTGCGCGCGACGGATATCGAGCTTATCGATCACGGCCATCAGAGATTTCATGACTTTCGGGGATGCCGTAATGATCAGCGCATTGGTGGGGACGTCCGCCCATATGGTGGCATTGCCCTCGAGATTCGATCCACCGCCCGTGGGCGAGATAGTCGCAGGACCGCCTTGCGCCTTAGCGGTGGCCGTCGCCTGACCCTTGAGCTTGTCCGCCAGTTTTTCGGCATCCGCGTACAGCAGGTAGCGCACCTCGGTATCGCCACCGCCGCCCGGTCTCGGCGTATCAAGACTGAGAACCAGGGCTTTGACCTTGAGCCGCAGCGACTTCTCGCCGCTGATCAGCACGCTGTTGGTACGCTCGTCGGCGACGATTTTGACCGGCGCGCCGGCCGCTTCGGCGCCCGCTCCCTGATTCAGCTGGTTGACGGTGCGCACCAATTCCGTCGCGCTGGCGTTGTGCAGCGGAATCACCTCGATCGGTTCGTCGCCGCTTTCGTCCATGCGCTCCACAATGTGCATGATGCGGCTCACGTTGCTGGCGCGATCGGAGATAATCAGCATGTTTCCCGGGGTATAGGCCGCCAAATGTCCCTGCTGGGGAATCAGCGGCCGCAACAGGGGCACTAGCTGGGCGGCGCTGACGTTTTTCATGGTGATGATCTGAGTGACAAGCTCATCCGAGGTCGAGCTGACGCTGTTGGGCAGATCGATGGACGGTAATTGCCGGGCATCGTTGTTCGGAATGATCTTGATGACTTTGCCGGCGGGGACCGCAACATAGCCGTACACCTGGAGCACCGACAGGAACGCTTCATAGAACGCCGCCGGCGACATGGGCGTTGCCGATAACATGGTGACCTTGGCGTTGACCCGTGGATCGATGATGAAATTCTTGCCGGTGACCTCGCTAACTGCCTGGATGATCTGACTGAGGTCTGCGTCCTTGTAATTGGGCGTGATGGTCGCGCCTTCCTGCTGCGGCTGCGGCTGTCGCGGTTGACGCGTCGTCTGCGCAGTCGCCGGCCCCGCCGCCGACATCAGCACTACCGCGACGGCGCAGACCGCAGCGACGCGGAGTTTGATTTGCGGTTCAGCTAACTTCGGCATCATAGGTACTCGTATGTTGAACGCATTGACCCTGTGTTCGCGTTATTCGTTCGGATTCGCATTGGCGCCGCCCGGCGGCGCGGAAGGCGCGCCCGGCGCGTCGGTAGGGGGAATGGGCGCGCCGGAGGCGGCAGCGCCTGAATCACCCTCCAAATCCTTGGTTGCTTGAGCGGCGACTTGAGCGATGTTCAAGGTGATCTCCTGCTTTTGACCGCCGCGTTCGATGGTCACGCTCACATGGTCGGAGGTTTGAATCGTATTGAACACCTCCTGACTGCGTTGCGGATCGTCCAGCGGCGTGCCGTTGATTGCCGTGACCAAGTCTCCGGGTTTTAGCCCCAATTTGTTGAATATCGCCCGATTTCGCCCCGGATACGCACGAAAGCCCCGCAGTTTTCCCGCAGCGTTGTCGTAGGAGGCCACGGTGCGCATGACCTGGTCGAGAATCCCGGGGTCTTGCTGCACCATGCGGCGGATGTTGTTCACCGCGGCAACGGTGCGCGGATCGGCGCCGGGCCTGCCGCCGGCCGGCTTACCACGATTGCTCGGGAGCTGCCGCGGCAGGAATAGCGTCTCCAAGGTACCGCCGCGATCGAGTATCACGCGGTCGAGGTAAACCGAGTGCAGCGACGCGCCGCCGACATTGTCGCCAACCGAATACACCTTCGATGGCCCGCCATCGCTGACGATGGCTACGCCACGCTTCGGATCTTGGGTGGCAATGGTGCCGGCCAGCACCAGATTCGCCGTGCTGGCCGGCGCATTGGCGGGATCCTGGGCGCCAGGG
Organism: Gammaproteobacteria bacterium; assembly: GCA_003132425.1. GTDB lineage: Bacteria > Pseudomonadota > Gammaproteobacteria > Steroidobacterales > Steroidobacteraceae > Bog-1198. The sequence continues at coordinate 22,411 of PKXS01000071.1, forward strand.
TCGGCCGCTGCGATGCCAAATAGGTGCGCGGAGACCACGCTTTGGACGTCGATCCCCGGTTTTGGGGCAACCGCGGCTCCCGCGACGACCGGCTGCGGGGAGCGCACGGGGGTGCCGCTCAGCAGCGAAATGGCGATGCGCGCCAATTCCACGGCAATCAGCGCCGCCAGCGCCAACGACACCAATCGTGGGCCGTTGCCTTGCAAGCGGGAGAGCCAGTCAGTTGTCCGCGTATCAAGCATGTGAAGGTCGTCGGCGTAACCGCACGCCAAGGTGGTTACCGTGGTCGGCAATCATACGGGCTATACGCCAGGCCGCTCAAGCATTTGTTTTTGCTTGTTAAAGTAAAGTGACACTGTTTGGCGACAGTGGAATTCGCCCGAGGGATTTGCCTACACGCCTTGTAAACCGCTGGAACGCGCCCTATAAACTAACGATTCATGAAAGACATCGAGCGTGGGCGGGACGGAACGGGCCTGGTCGTCGAGGAATCGGCGCCCAAGCTCAAGCGTCCGCCCCTGTATCAAGTGGTCTTGATCAACGATGACTACACTCCCATGGAATTCGTCGTCGATATCCTGCAACGTTTCTTTGCGATGGACCGCACCAAAGCGACCCGCGTTATGCTGGAGGTTCACACCAAGGGCAAGGGAGTCTGCGGAGTCTTTACTTATGAAATCGCGGAGACCAAGGTGGCTCAGGTGATCGCGTACGCGCGACAGCATCAGCATCCGCTCATGGCAACGCTAGAAGAGGCGTAAAGTGCTAGAAGAGGCGTAAAGTGCTCAGTCAAGAACTCGAATTCTGTTTGAACGACGCATTCGCCGGCGCGCGCGAGGCGCGGCACGAATTTATGACCGTCGAGCACTTGCTGCTCGCGATTGTGGACACCCCCAAGGTCAGGGAAATCTTGAAGTCGTGCGGCGCGGATACCGCAAAGCTCAAGACCGAACTGAAGCAATTCATCGAGCAAACCACGCCGCGATTGCCGGCGGGCGAGGATCGAGACGTGCAGCCGACCCTTGGATTTCAACGAGTGCTGCAGCGAGCGGTGTTTCACGTGCAATCGAGCGGCAAGAAGGAAGTCACCGTGGCCAATGTCTTGGTCGCGATTTTCAGTGAAAAGCAGTCGCACGCGGCTTACCTGCTCAGCATGCAGGATGTGTCGCGGTTGGACGTGGTCAATTTCATCGCGCACGGTCTGTCCAAAGCCGGAGGCGAGGAGCGCGGTGACCGCGAAGAAGGCGGCGCGACCAGCGATACGGAGCGCGAGAGCGACGCCGGCGGCAGCGCCTTGGAGAAGTACGCGATGAATCTGAACGATTCCGCGCGCAAGGGCAAGATCGATCCCTTGATCGGCCGTAAGCTCGAGGTCGAGCGAACCATCGAAATCCTGTGCCGCCGGCGCAAGAATAATCCGTTGTATGTCGGGGAGGCGGGAGTCGGTAAAACCGCAATCGCCGAAGGTTTGGCGCGCATGATCGTCGAGAACCAGGTGCCCGACGTGCTCTTGGACGCCACGATTTATTCTTTGGACATGGGTTCGCTGGTAGCCGGCACGAAGTATCGAGGCGATTTCGAGAAACGCCTAAAGGCGGTGCTCGCCGAGGTCAAGAAACAGCCCGGAGCGATCCTGTTCATCGATGAAATCCACACGGTGATCGGCGCCGGCGCGGCGTCCGGCGGCGTCATGGATGCTTCCAATTTGATCAAACCGGCGCTCGCGAACGGGGAGTTGCGATGCATCGGTTCGACCACTTACAACGAGTATCGCGGGATATTCGAAAAAGATCACGCCCTGGCGCGCCGCTTCCAGAAAATCGATATCACGGAGCCGTCGGTGCAGGATACGGTCGATATTCTTCGTGGGCTCAAGTCGCGCTACGAGGAGCACCACGGCATCAAGTACGAAGACGACGCGCTGCGCGCCGCCGCCGAGCTGGCCGCGCGCCATATCAACGACCGGCACATGCCGGACAAGGCCATCGACGTCGTGGACGAGGCAGGCGCCAACTTACGCCTGAAACCGGTGGAAAACCGCGAATCGTCGGTCACCGTGACGCAAATTGAAAACGTCGTGGCGCGCATCGCGCGAATTCCGCCGAAGAACGTATCGCTGTCGGACCGCGACGTGCTGAAGAACCTGGAGCGGAACCTGAAATTGACGATTTTCGGCCAGGACAAGGCGATCGAGGCATTGTCGGCGGCGATAAAGATGTCGCGATCGGGCCTGGGCGACCAGCGCAAACCCGTGGGATCGTTTCTATTCTCCGGTCCGACCGGAGTGGGTAAGACCGAAGTCACGCGCCAGTTGGCGATTGCGATGGGCGTGGAATTCGTGCGCTTCGATATGTCGGAGTACATGGAGCGGCATACCGTGTCGAGGCTCATCGGCGCGCCTCCCGGCTATGTCGGCTTCGATCAGGGCGGATTGTTGACCGAGGCCATTGCCAAGCACCCGCACTGCGTTCTTCTGCTGGATGAAATCGAGAAGGCGCATCCGGATGTATTCAATCTCTTGCTGCAGGTCATGGATCACGGCACGCTCACGGATAACAATGGCCGCAAAGCGGACTTCCGCCACGTGATTATCGTGATGACGACCAACGCGGGAGCGTTCGAGATGAACCGCCCGAGCATCGGCTTTACTCAGTCCGACACGGAGTCGGACGGGATGGAGGCGATCCGGCGGTTGTTTTCGCCGGAGTTCCGCAATCGCTTGGACGCCGTCATTCAATTCGGCAGTCTCGATCAGGATACGATCGAGCGAGTCGTCGATAAGCTATTGGTGGAAGCGGAGGCGCAGCTCGAGCAGAAGCGCGTGTCGATCTCGGTGGACGAGCCCGCGCGACGATGGATAGCGAAGCGCGGCTATGACCCGAAGATGGGCGCGAGACCGATGGCTCGAGTCATACAGGAGTTCATCAAGCGACCGCTTGCCGAAGAGCTATTGTTCGGCAAACTCGTCAATGGCGGACACGTGGAAGTGACGTTGAGCGAGGATGGCGAGAAGCTGAAGCTGGAGACTCGCGCCGCGGAAGTACCGGCCTTGTTATCCCACGAGAGCTAGGATCTAACGGCCGCGGTAAACGATGCGTCCTTTGGTCAAGTCGTAGGGAGTCATCTCGACGGTGACCTGATCGCCGGTCAAGATGCGGATGTAGTTTTTACGCATCTTGCCGGAAATATGCGCCGTAACGACGTGGCCGGTTTTGAGTTTAACGCGAAACGTCGTGTTGGGCAGCGTCTCGACAACTTCGCCCTCGAACTGAATTGCCTCTTCTTTTGACATGCGTCCTTATTGTGCGCGGGGATACGATAAGCCGCGCGCATTGTGCATAAAGCACCCTGGTAATGCAATTTACCCGCTTAAGTCTGCCCAGCTGCCGCGCGGCGCGCGGCGCGCGTAGCGGCGCAATAGCGCGACGAAGCCGCTGCGCGGCAGTTCGCGAGCGCCGAGGCTCGCTAGGTGCGTACTCGCCACTTGACAGTCGATCAAGCGGATGTCGCGGCCGCGACACTCCTCGACCAATCGGGCCAATGCCACCTTCGAGGCATCCCTCCGATGGCTGAACATGGATTCGCCGAAAAACACCTGGCCCAGCTGTATGCCGTACAGACCACCCACCAGCTCCCCGGCCGAATACGTCTCGACCGAGTGGCCGAACCCCAAGGAAAACAATTCCTCGTAGGACGCAATCATGTCGGCGTTGAGCCAGGTGTCGGCACCGGAGCGCCGCGGCGCTGCGCAGGCGCGGATGACGTCGCTAAAAGCGTGGTCTACCCGGGTCTGACACGTCCCATTGCGCAGCGTCTTCTTCAGGCTGCGCGAGGATTTAAACTCCTCAGGAAACAATACCATGCGCGGGTCCGGCGCCCACCACAGGATGGGTTGCTGGGCCGAGTACCAGGGGAATATGCCGCGTTCATAGGCGGCGAGCAGGCGAGCCGGGCGTAGGTCGCCGCCGGCCGCCAGCAGTCCAGGAGGCTCGCGCAAAGCCTGATCGAGCGGCGGAAACCAGTCCGGGTCCACGTGCTCGCCGAGCCAGACAAGCCTACTCAGAGGCGCAACTCCTCGTCCGGTGTTCGATGGTAGGGCAGGTGCTCATTGACTGCCGCCGCGTAGTGGGTTACCCCCCGAGCCTCGCGCGCAGCAAAGTCGCGAATTGCCGCGGCAAATCGCTGATCGCAAATATAGTGCGCCGAGCTCATCAGGGTCGGTACGAAGCCGCGCGGCACTTTGTGCTCGCCCTGCGTGCCCGGTTCGAAGCGCTGCAGTTGATGCTCGATGCAGTACTCGATTCCCTGGTAGTAGCAGGTCTCGAAATGCAGACTGTGGTAATTGCCGCCGGCGCCCCAGTAGCGTCCGAAGAGCGCATCCTCACCGATGAAAAATATGGCAACAGCGATCGGTTGTGAGCGGTAACGGGCCACTTTGAGCATGAGCCTGTCGGGCATGCGGGCGGCCACGCGCTTGAAGAAATCCAAGTTCAAGTACGGTTCGTGGCCATGCCGATAGAAGGTATCGGCATAAAACTCGTACAAGATGCGCCAGAGAGCATCATTCACCTCGCCCCCCAGCAGGGTGTCAAATTCGATGCCGGCCTCGGCAACCCGCCGCCGCTCGCGCTTCGCCTTCTTGCGCTTCTCGGCCGTGAACGTCGCCAAGAAGGCATCGAATGATTCATAGCCGTGGTTATGCCAATGAAACTGGCAGTCGCGTCGCAAGATCAGGCCCGCTCGATCCAGGGCCTCGATGTCGTCATCGGCCGGGAACAGCACATGCCAGGAGGACAGTCCCTCCGAGCGTGCGCGGTTGCCGGCCGCCTTGATCAAAGTACTGGTCGTCGCCTGTTTATCGGCCGCCGGGCTCACCAATAACCGCGACCCGCGAACCGGGGTAAACGGCACAGCCGACAGCAGCTTGGGGAAGTAGTTAAGTCCGCGCTCGGCGTAGGCGTTGCCCCACGCGAAATCGAATACGAATTCGCCCCGCGAATGCTTCTTGCGGTACAAGGGCATCGCGCCGATTGCCCGGCCTTGAATATCCTTGAGCACCAAATGCTCGGGAGTCCACCCGTTGCCTGGAACGGTGCAGCCCGATTCCTCGAGCGCCAGCAGGAATTCATGCCGCAGAAACGGCGGNNCTGCCTGCGAGCGCATTCCAACTTGGCGCGTCAATCTCCGCGATACTGCTCAGGAAGAACGCGCGGCGATTCGTCACGCGTGGGCAGCGCGCGGCTTGCGATGAGGCTGCGCCTCGAGTTGTTCGAGATATTTGTCGGCGTCGAGCGCCGCCATGCATCCGGTGCCCGCGGNNACGTGATCGGCGACGTCGCCGGCCGCAAATACACCCGGCACGCTGGTACTCGTCGCTCCCCCGTCACTTCCACCCTTCACCACGATATAGCCGCCGCGCATGTCCAATTGCTGCTCGAACAATTGAGTGTTCGGTTGATGGCCGACGGCGATGAACACCCCGTCTACCGCAATGGTCCGCGGCGAGGCGCCGGCGACGGCACGCAGTCGCACGCCGGTAACGCCGGAAGCGTCGCCCAATATCTCGTCAATCGCGTGATTCCACACGATACTGGCTTTGCCTGCGGATTCGAGCGCAAACAAGCGATCCTGCAGTATTTTCTCGGCGCGCAGCTTGTCGC
>PKXS01000135.1 GCA_003132425.1 Gammaproteobacteria bacterium
CCGCGTCAATGACTGGACGAGCATCAAAGCCAGTATGGCCACCTTCCAGGATGAATGGATGCGCTTGAACGCTTATTTGGACGGTGAGTGAGCTTGTCCTACAGCGCGCTCAAGAGTGCCCCAGCTGACCATGTCGACTTTCCCTCCTTCCTTATCTTGGGGGCCTAAACGCGGGTTTGCCTCCCGTTTACTGATCCGAACCCACCGGTCGGTCCAGAGCGTAATCCGGTTTCTTGGTGCATCTTGCTCGGTCGTTCTCCCGAATCGGCCATGTTCATTCGATGCCATGGCGAGGGCGTATTGTCCAAATAATCAGACGATTCCATTTGACGCGCGGCAATGTCGCTGAAATGGGACAGGGTGTCTGAGGGACGGATATACTCGGTCGCAATGTCCCCACTGCTTCTGCCTCTTCAAATGCTTTTCCTGGTGTTCGCCGGTTGGGTCGACGCCAAACAATATCGAATCCATCCATGAGGGGCGCATCGCGTGTTCTCCCAATGCATTTCTATGCCACCCCTTGGGAGCGATGATGAGTTGGTGACCCGTTAAATTGCTGTTAAGAAATATTCATACTCCGTCGGCTTCTTGATCGACTTCTTCGATTTCGCATTCCTCTCAATGCCGTGCCCAAGACCGGTGATGTCGCCGCTCACCTGGCGATTGGGCGATTTATTTGCATAGCACGCATTCCTTCTTCAAGGGCTGGGCTGGGGCGGCATGCCGGTGCACGCAGTGGAGCACGGTCTACGAGAAGGCCGACTCGTCAATCTGTCGATTGAAGATTTGCCGGATCAAGGACTAATACTGCCGATGTCTGCTGTTTACTGGACCGCCAAACCGACGGGATCTGCCGTTGGCTCATCGAGCGATTAGAGCAGTGCTCCAGTCAACGCGCAGGGCCAACCCTGTGTAAGGTCGCATTCAGGGTCTCGCATGGAGGTTGATTGCAGGTGATAGCATATATGCTATCATTGCTAACAGTGGCTAATTCGCGCCTTATCTTCGACAGCAATGTACTCGTATCAGCGTTCACGAGTTCAGAGGGCGCTTCGCGTCGGATATTGCGCTATGTGTTAAGCGGCTTGGCGGAAGCGCTAATCTCGATACCGCTGTTTGCCGAATATGAAGCGGTAATTGCACGACCAAACACTCAGCGACGGTGTCCTTTGACGGTCGCGGAACAGGGCCAGCTATGCGATGCGTTCCTTTCGAGGACGCGAATGGTTGAAATCTATTATCGCTGGCGGCCAAATTTACCGGACGAAGGCGACAATCATGTGATGGAGCTTGCCGTGGCGGCCGGCAACGCACCCATTGTGACGTTTAACGGGCGTGACTTTCGTGGCGGCGAGCTGCGATTTCCGTCGATTGTCGTTCTGTCGCCTGCCGCGTGGCTAAAGTCGCAGGGTAGTTTTTTGTAAGGAGGCACGATTATGTCGACGCTTACTATCCGGTTACCGGATACTAAACATCAGAGGCTCAAGGCCTTCGCGCGTTCGCGGGGCGTGAGTCTGAACAAGCTTGTCGAAGAGTGGGCCACGGTTGCACTTGCACAGCTCGACGCCGAGAACCGGTATCAATTGCGGGCCGCGCGTGGCCAGCCGAATGCGGGATTGGCGCTACTTGACAAACTTGACCGTTCATTGCTGCGACGGTCGCCTGCAAAGAAGAAGTAAGGCATATGAGATGCAGGCATGCACACTTGCTCGCTCTTTCGAGGTCCGAAGACGTCCAGGAAATGCCAATCTCGCGAGGGGGCCTCGCTAGGGCCTCGTCGTTTGGAAGCGAATTCTTCTTCAATCCGGTCAGCTTATCTAGAGTAGTGGAGGGCTTTCCCGCTCTATCGGTGACAAATTTGATCCTTCTTTCTACCAGCCACCGGCGTAGAGGTCCCGGCTTTCGGTAGCCACTTGACTCTTGCAACTCCGCGAATGGAACAATACGGCTCATAGAATCCAGCGGCGGTTCACTTGATTAAAGTGAGCAGCCATAAGCAGTAACGAAAAAGGTACCGCGCCAGCAGCTATGCCGGACCAACATCGGTGAAGCCTTCTTGGACGTCGACAGTGACTTCCCACGCTCACAGCCTGCACGCGTCGACGGAAAAAGGCGATGCTACATTTCGTGCGAATGAACCGTCGATCGCATACCAGGCAACGTTCACCTTACGTCATTGCAAAACAGCGACGAATTGCGGCAGCCTGCAACCCGCACTGCTACCTACGATTAGTCGATCATGGAGCATGTACATGGGTCGAGGTCCGCTGACAAACCTCCGACTGCGCCCGGGTCAAAGTTTCCTCGCATTTTCGCGGAATACTTCGTCCATATCGCTATTCTCGACGCACTCTGAGTGCGGCGCAGGCGCCGATAACGTCAGCTATCCACGGGGCGGCCCCTGTAAAAGAAACTTCTCTCTACACTACGAACTAGGGAACGTAGTGGGAATGGTCAGTGCGCGAGTCTCCCCGGTGCTGGCACGCACCAGATATCCAGCAATTGGCTACGCCCGCGCAGTTCGAATTGCGGCAGCTGAAGGAACGGTTTCGGTTCAATGCCCGGACCGTCGCCCTCAGCGACTAGAGCGTAACCGCCCGGTCTGGGCAC
>PKXS01000081.1 GCA_003132425.1 Gammaproteobacteria bacterium
TCCTCCTCGACGTGACGCCGCTCAGCCTCGGCATCGAGACCGACGGTGGGGTCGTCCACCGGATGATGGAGCGCAACACGACGATCCCGACCAAACGCTCCGAACTCTTCACCACGGTGACCGATCTCCAAGCCTCGGTATGGATCCAAGTCGTCCAGGGCGAGCACGAACGGGCCGAGGACAACACCTCGCTCGGGAGCTTCGAGCTCCTCGACCTGCAGCATGTTGAGGGGGACGCCCCGCAGATCGAGGTGACCTTCGACATCGACGGAGCGGGCATCATCCAGGTGTCCGCCAAGCATCGAGCGCCTATGGGCTGGTGTCGGCAGACCCTTTAGTCCGCTCCTGCCGCCTTTACAAGTCGCCGGCGGAATTGGCGCTGATGCAAACGGCCAACGACGTGACGATCGGCGCTCTGCGCTTCGTGCACGAGCGAGTGAAGCGCGGCATGAACCAGTCGGATATCGCTGATCTCATGAACAGCGCCACGACAGCACTGGGCGGCTCTCCCGAGTTTACGCTGGTCCTTTTGAACGAGGCTTCCGCCTACCCGCATGGCTCCCTTCAACCTCAGGCGGTGCGCGAGGGCTCCATCATCTTGATGGACTGCGGCTGTACGGTGCAGGGATACCAGTCCGACATCTCGCGTACCTGGACATTTGGCGAGGCAAGCGCGCGCGCGCGCAAGGTCTGGAATACGGTGAAGCGCGGCCAAGAAATCGCACTTGAGACCGCGAAGATCGATGCGCCCGTCGGCACCATCGACGACGCCGTCCGCCATTACTACGAACGAGAGGGCTGGGGCCCGGGCTACAAACTTCCCGGTCTTTCCCACCGCACGGGCCACGGGATCGGCCTGGACGGACATGAGCCCGCGTATCTCGTGCACGGCGATGCGACCCCGCTTGAAGCCGGGATGTGCTTCTCCGACGAGCCCGGAATCTACATTCCCGGCGAATTCGGCGTGCGGCTGGAAGACTGCTGGTACATGACGGCGTCCGGCCCAAAGCTGTTCACGCCGCTGGCAAAATCCATTGAACAACCGATCTGAGACTGACGCGGGGCCAAGCACCGGGCGCGGGTGTCTTAAGAATTCATTCACCTTGCCGGCGACAGATGAATACTGTCGGCGAGGAGCCGCGACCGATCCGCGCAGGGACCGACCAAGATTTCAACCTCGCCGGGTTCGAACACCGGCTGCAGGTCGATCCCCAGAAAGCAAAGATCCGCGGCCGCTAGGAATAGAGTCACTGTCCCCGATTTGCCCGGAGCCAGCGTGATCTTGCCGAAGCCTTTGAGCTCGAGCACAGGCCGCGACACGCTTGCCACTTTGTCATGTGTAAATAGAAACACAGTCTCTTCAGCAGCACGCGCGCCGTCATTGATCACGTCGACGCGAACCACGACGGTGTCATTCTTGGTCACGCGGTCCTTCGTCACACGCAGATTCGAGAGCGTGAAATGCCCGTACGTGAGGCCATGGCCGAAGGGGAACAGCGGCTCGTTCGATTCGTCGAGGTACTTGCTGGTGAAATGATCCTGAGGATCCGCGGGGCGTCCGCTCGGCCGCTCGCCGAAAAACAGGGGAACCTGTCCTGCGGCGCGCGCCCAGGTCACGGCCGTACGTCCGCTAGGCGACACATTTCCCAGAATCACATCACCGATGGCATTGCCGGCCTCGCTGCCCAAGAACCAGGCGGCAAGCACGGCATCGGCTTTCTCGACCAGCCACGGCACGACCAGCGGGCGCCCCGAGAACAAAATGACGACGACCGGCTTGCGCAATGCCGCGGCCCGCGCGAAAACAGCCTCGGCAAACTCCCGCTGCCGGCCGGGTAGGCCCAAATTCGCCCGGCTGGCCGCCTCGCCGCTCATCGCCGCGGCCTCACCCAAGCACAGAAGAATGGCATCCGCCTCCGTGCAAAGAGCCAGCGCCCCGGGGATACCCTGCAAATCCTCGCTGTCGATGTCGACTCCCAGAGCGTGCCGGACTTGGGCCTCTGTCAGCAGTCCACGCAGGCCAGCCACGACGGTCACCTGACCCTCGGGCTGCGCCGCACCCCACCAAGGGCCGCGCATGTCGGCGGCGGCATCCGCGAGCGGCCCGATGATGGCGAATCGCTGTCCGGCCCCGACCAGCGGCAGGATGGCCTTGTCGTTCTTCAGCATCACGATGGCGCGCGCCGCAACCGNNACGCGACGATAGGGGTCCGTGAAAAGTCCCAATCGCTCTTTCAGCAGCAACACACGACGCACGGATTCATCGATTTCCGACATGGTCACCCACCCTCTGTCCAAGGCGATGGGTAAGCCGTGGCGATAGGCATCGGCCATCATGTCTATATCCACGCCGGCTTTGAGCGCGAGCGTGGCGGCCTGCGCCAGATCGGCGGCGATCCCGTGGTGGATGAGTTCCGCGATGGCGTTGTAGTCGCTCACGATGACACCCTTGAATCCCAGCCGCCCGCGCAACCAACCGCGCAGCAACGCGACATTGGACGTCATCGGTATGCCGGCGAGGTCCGTGAAAGCCGGCATGACCGCCGCCACGCCCGAGGTGACGGCCGCGGCGAAAGGCGGCAGATGCACTTCATGCACCGTACGATCTGAGATGTCGACCGAGGCATAGTCGCGCCCCGCGGTCACCGCTCCGTACGCGCAATAGTGTTTGGCGACGGCCGCAAGCGCATCCGCGGCGCCAAGGTCCCTGCCCTGGAAACCGCGCACTTTCGCCTCCGCAATGCGTGCGCCGAGCCAAGGATCCTCGCCAGGGCCCTCGGCGCTGCGTCCCCAGCGCGGATCGCGCGACACGTCCAACATCGGTGCGAAGGTCATGGCCAATCCGTCCGCGGCGGCCTCCTTGGCCGACTCGCGCGCCGTTAGCGCCCAGGTCTCGGGATCGAATAGCGATGCCTCGCCCAAGGGTATGGGAAACAAGGTACGGTGCCCATGGATCACATCGAACCCGATGAGCAGAGGAATGCCCAAGCGGGATTCATTCACCGCAAGCCGCTGCATTTCGCGCACATTCTCCGCCCCGACCATGTTCAGTAGATTGCCGATGGTGCCGGCCTTGATGGCTTCGGTCGAATCGCCCGCGATCACGGGGCCCGTCACGGCGTAGCTCGAGGCCGCCATGGTGAGCTGGCCAAGCTTCTCAGCCAGCGACATCTTTCCGATCAACGTCTCGATTCGGTTCACGGAGATGACAACGTGCTTGATAATGACAAGATTAATCTTCTCCTAAAGAAGCCCAAGCATGACCATAGATCGCAAGAACGATTTACCCAGCGCCCCTGCCGTCACAGAGGAGCTTGCCCAATCGGGGCTCCTGCCGCAATTGGCGATGATGAGCCGAGCTCTATGGGCGGCGCCCGTGCGCAATACGCTATTTGTACTGGCCGCGGGCATCTTCGTAGTCATCGCCACCACCGCCTACGGCCAAATTCGCCTCAACCGCTGGAATCAGCCGTTCTACGATGCGTTGTCGCATCGGGACTTTACGCAATTCCTGGTCCAGTTGGGCGTTTTTGGCGTCATTGCCGGAATCCTTCTGGTCCTTAACGTGGCGCAGAAATGGCTCGGCGAAATGTTGAAGCTCAAGCTTCGCCAGGGCCTGGTTCACGATCTCGTCCAGGGCTGGCTGCTGCCCGGCCGGGCATTCAGGCTGGCCAATGCAGGAGCCATCGGCGTCAATCCGGATCAGCGCATGCATGAGGACGCGCGCCACCTCACGGAGCTGTCGACCGATCTTGGCGTCGGTCTGCTGCAGGCCTCGATCCTACTGATCACTTTCATCGACGTGCTCTGGGCTTTGTCGGCAGGCTACGCCTTCCATATCGGGGGTCGCCCGCTCGTGATCCCCGGCTATATGGTGTGGGCCGCCGTTATCTACTCGGGTTCAGCATCGCTGGTAAGTTATTGGGTGGGCCGCGGCCTGGTCGATCGCAATGCCCAGCGCTACGCACGCGAGGCCGATCTGCGATTCTCGCTGGTGCGCGTCAACGAGCATATCGACGCCATTGCCCTCGCAGCCGGCGAAGCGGACGAAGCCCGGCGCATCGAAGTCGACTTCGCGGCAGTGCTCCATGCGATGCGCCGTCTCGTGACGGGCGAGACGAATCTTACGTGGATCACCGCCGGCTATGGTTGGTTTACGCTGGTGGCTCCGATACTTGCTGCGGCCCCGCTCTATTTTGCCGGCAACCTATCATTCGGCGGTCTGATGATGGCGGCCGGCGCCTTCATGCAAGTACAGTCGTCGCTGCGGTGGTTCGTCGACAATTTCAGCACCATCGCCGACTGGCGCGCGACTTTGCTGCGCGTCGCCAGTTTCCGCCGCGCGGTGATCGCAACTGATGTGCTGCACGATGTCGAAGGCCGCATCGCCTTCATCGAGGGCGCGCCGGGCAGCATCACCATCGATGATCTCGAGATCGCCTCTCCCGCCGGCTGCACCATGATCAAGGAAACTCATGTCGAGGTGCGAACCGGGGAGCGCATACTGATCGTGGGCGAAACCGGCACCGGCAAGACGCTGCTTTTCCGTGCGTTGGCCGGCCTGTGGCCGTGGGGCGCCGGCAGGGTCACTCGCCCGAAAGGCGAAGGAATTCTCTATATGCCTCGCATCCCCTATCTGCCTCCCGGAACGCTGCGCGAAGTTCTTGCATACCCGCTGACCGTCGAGAGCTTCGATGCGCAAGGCTTCACGCAGGCGCTCAATCGACTCGAACTCGATCGCCTTATTCCCATGCTCGATACATCGCGGCGCTGGGATCACGAGTTGAGTGATGATGAGCAGCATGCTTTGGCGCTTGCGCGCTTACTACTGCACGCGCCGCCTTGGGCGCTCATCGACGAAGTGCTCGATGCGCTGGATCGGCGCACGCTGGAGCGCTTCATCGGCCTTCTCGGCAAAGAGCTCGTCCATACCGGAATCATCCACATCGGGCGCGCGGGCGCGCACCGCCATTTGTTTGGGCGCGTCCTGCACCTCGTCAAAGACCCTGCGCTGCGCCGGCTCGGCAGCCGCAGATTGGCCGGTGCGCGTGCCTGATACTCACGCGCTGCGTGGGAAGTCCGGCACTCCATGCGCATGGCCGGATCTAGGGCTGCGCGGCGACGACCGCAATTTCGATCTTAAATTCCGGAGACGCCAGCTGAGGACTCACAACGGTGGCGCGCGCCGGCGTCTCGCCCGGCACAACCCACGCCTCCCACACGCTATTCATCTCCGCGAAGGTCGCCATGTCTTTGAGCCAGATGGTGGCGGACAGAAGCCGGCTCTTGTCGGTGTTTGCCTGCGCCAGCAGCGCGTCGATCGCCTTTAAAATGTCCTTCGTTTGCACGGCGACGCTGGCCCTGGGTGCGCCGGTGGCTACCTGCCCCGCCAAGTACACCGTTTTATTGTGGATCACCGCCTGCGACATTCGAGGTCCCGTCTGAATACGTTTGATCGGCATCGGTCGGCTCCCTGCTATTTCATCTTTGCGGCGTTCATTGTGCGCGGCTGTCGGGCAAAATCAACGGCAACCGTACTTGCGTCATCCAACGTGCGTACCTTGACATATACATCGTCGATTGGCAAACTCACTATGTGATAGATTTGCGCGCAATTCAAGCCCTCAGCAACGATCGGCGACTGAGCATCCTCGAGTGGCTAAAGGACCCGGAGGCGCACTTCCGGCCGCAGCTCGATGGCGACTTGGTCAAGGACGGCGTTTGCGGGGCGCTCATCGCAGCGAAGCTCGGCATCTCGCAGCCGACGTTGAGCGAACACATGAAAGTGCTTTGCCTGGCGGGGCTGCTGCAATCGAAGCGAATCAAGCAGTGGACTTTCTATAAGCGCAATGAGCCCCGCATCAGGGAAATCAAGAAATCGATCGCGTTGAATCTATAGAGAAAGACTGGGAGGCGGTATGGATTTGGGAATTCGCGGTCGCAAGGCGATCGTTTGCGCATCGAGCCAGGGTCTCGGCAAGGGCTGTGCCCTTGCGCTCGCCGAGGCGGGTGTTTCCCTGATTATCAACGGGCGCAATCGCCTGCTACTCGATCGGACGGCCGAGGAAATTCGGCACGCCGGCGGCGTGGACGTCACGCCGGTGATCGCCGACATAGCGACCGAGGAGGGCCAGGCTGCTCTGCTCGCCGCGTGCCCGGCGCCGGATATCCTGATCAACAACAACGGCGGACCGCCGTTTCGGGACTTTCGCGAATTGGATCGAGCCGCCCTGCTGGCCGGCGTCACTTCGAACATGGTGACGCCGATTGAGCTTATCCAGAAAGTCGTCGATGCCATGTGTGCGCGTGGATTCGGCAGAATCGTGAATATCACATCCATCAGCGTCAAGATGCCGCTCGCGGGGCTCGACTTATCGAGCGCGGCGCGTGCAGGTCTTACCGCTTTCGCCGCCGGAGTCGCGCGCAGCGTGGCGGGCAACAATGTGACGATCAACAACCTGCTGCCGGGAAGCTTCGACACCGCGCGCTTGCGCGGCGGTCTTCTGTCGGCGGCAAAGCACGCCGGCGTCTCCGAAGCCGTGGCTGCACAGCAGGCACGGGAGGCGATTCCCGCCAAGCGCTTTGGCACTGCGGCGGAGTTCGGGCAGACGTGCGCTTTCCTGTGCAGCATGCATGCCGGTTACATTACCGGCCAAAACATTCTGCTGGATGGCGGTGTGTATCCGGCCGCGTTCTGATGGATCGCCATTTGCGTTAAGCTGTGGCTTCGACGGTTTAACCGGGCGGGGTCCGAATCGTGTTTCACTCATCACGCAACCCATCGCTGGCGCGGGCGCGCCTGGCGCGCCTGCGTCCGACGCAGTTCTCGGTCGGCTACGCCGAGGTCAAACAGAAAGCCGCGCAGTGGGAGCGGCTAGGAAGGAAGCAACTCAAGACCGAAATCGAGCACCACGTCTTTCCGGCGGTGCTCGGTCCGGGGCAAGAATACTTCATCGTCGACCGCCATCATCTTGGCATCGCACTGATCGATGAAGGGGTCCAGGACGTCCTGGTGGCAGTATTGGACGATCTGTCCTGGTTGGAACCCCCGGTATTCTGGCGGACCATGGAATTCCGGTCATGGAGCCATCCCTACGACCATCAAGGCCAACGCCGCAGCTATCGCGACATGCCGCGACGCCTGACGGAACTGAAGGATGATCCGTATCGCAGCCTGGCAGCAATGGTGCGCAACGCCGGGGGCTTCGCCAAGGAGCAGGCGCCCTTCGTGGAATTCCTTTGGGCGGATTACTTCCGCCCGCGCATCGGCACGCGAATGATCAAAAAGCAGCCGCGTCGCGCGACGCGCGACGGTCTACGGCTGGCGCGCTCGGAGGAGGCGCGCTATCTGCCTGGCTGGACCGGGAAGGCCGCGACGTAAGGGCAGCATCAGCGCGGCCGCCGCCCGCGCAGCACGGCCAGAAAACCGGCTAGTAGCGTAAAGGCGCCCAATGCTGATGCCGGATCGATTTCAGGGGCCGCCGCGGGCGCGCTGGAAGTCACGCTGACCAATTTGGAATCATAGTTGAGCACCGCGGGCTGCGCGGAGTTGAACGTGACCGCGAACAGACTGTTGAAGCCACTCGGATCGCTCGTGGTCGCAATGGAATTCCCATTCGGGTCAGTGAAGAACATGAATAGCCCATCGGGAATTGGGCCGGGTTCGACGAACGTTGTCAGATCGAGATTGAATGAGAGCGTGGCTCCCGGCGTCAGCAATTGCGCAAATTGGTTATCGGGGGAGCTGTCGGTCATCGACACGGTCGAACTCATGCTGCCGGAGGCGCCGCCAAAAGTGTTGAACGGATCCACGGCGCCGACGGCGCCCCCGCCCAGAGAAAAGCCATTCATGGTGGCGGTGTTGTTCCCATTCCCGGTGCCCGAGCCATCGACCAGCTCAACGAACACTTCGGAATTCGCCTGTCCCTCCAGACTCGACGTATTCACCGATACGTTGAGGATGTCATCGGCCCAGCCGACGGACCCTGCACCGCAGAGGCACAGGGCGAGAGCCATTGGGCGATACCGATATTTCTGGCCATTCATAAGTCGATCTCCTTGACGTTTACGGCGCCCCGGCGGCGCTTGCGGCTTTGAGCGATTGATAGATCGGCTGGGCGCCGGAGGGAAACTGCAGAGTCACGTTAGCACTGGCTACTCCGACTTCGCCACCGTATTGGGTAACCCCGTAGGTTGCAATTGATACGAATGGGCTGCCGGGCAGATCACCGCACGAGTAGATTGCGTTCGACTGGTCGGTGGCAGTCGTGCCGGCGACCTCATTGAACGTAGAGTGGGTCAGACCCTCGAGCACCACCCAGTGGTAGCCGAATAGTAGCTCGCTGGTGGTGGTGGAAACAGTAATCGTCTGCGACCAACCACGACCCAGGCTCCCTTCCATTGCCCCTCCCCCGGCAGCGACGCCGGCGGTGCTCCCGCAGTCGGGGATTGCCGTTGCACCGGGGGCGAGCAGCGCGAGACTCTGGACGGCGCCTGTATTTCCAAAGCCGCTCCCGATGTTCGTGAGATACGCGTTGTCGACGAATGCCGCATAGACTGCGTGCGGAGCCTCGCCACCTGTAATGCTCTCTTCGGTGGCCTCGTTATATTGGAATGCAAATGTGCAAGATGCGTCACTGGGGAGCGATACGGGAAATGGCAGGAAAGTCCCGCTCGAGCTGGTGCATCCCTGCTGGAGCAGTGAGAACGCGGCTCCTTGAGATATAAATGGCTCGACTTCGCTAATATTCAGTGACTGGGTCCCGGTATTGGTCACCATCACAGTCTGCGCCTGAGTGCCGCTGGTATTCGTGAAATAGAGCTGCTCCGGCGTAAACGTCATCGAGGATACTTGTCCCGAGAGCGGCAGGACGCCGACCCCATAGAGCTTTACCGTCTGAGTATAGGTGCCGGTCAGCGTGCTTGCGAGGTTGCTCTGGGCCGCGTTATCGGCGAAGGACACCACGGCGACCAAGTTACCCGTCACCGCCGGGTCGAACTGGAATGTGAATACGCACGATGCACCGGGAGCCACGGTCACGGGGAACGAGGATGCCTCATTCGGTGCGCCGCAGACTTCCGTAAGCGCCCAATAAGACGCCGTACTGAGTGCCTTGGGGCTGACCGCGATGGGCGCGGCAGTGATGGTGAGCGGCCCATTCCCGGTATTCATCACGGTGACCGTCTGCGTTACGGCAGTGTCCTCGGGGACGTTCCCGAAATTTACCTCCGGGCTGGCCGTGGAGATCGGCCCGCTCGACACGGCATACTGCGCATTCGGCTGGCCACCGGTACCTTGCAGTATGAACTCCTGGCCGCCGCCCGACGGGGCGCTCAAATTGCTGCCGCTCGCGGTATCCAACACCGTCAGCGCCGCATCAAAAGTCCCCAAAGCCGTCGGCGCGAATTGCAGGCTGATCGTGCAGACCTGTCCTGGTGCGAGAGTAACCGGCGAAGCGGCGGACGGCGGACCCGTGACCGAACTTGGACAGGCCACGCTCTTGACCGACCACGACGACGGCGGAGAGGACGCCGGCAAGGATACGCCGCTGATCGTGAAGGGCTCACCCCCCGTATTGGTCAGGACGAGCTGCGTCGCCGCAGTACCGCCGACATCCGCCGCGAGCATGACCGCCGGAACGAGGAAATTTGCCTGCACGATCGGTTGCCCGTTGGTCGAATAGCTGGCGAAGGACGCGGCCGGCGCCGCAGTGCCGGTGCCGGCGAGGTACATGACTTGCTCGCTCGATGTTCCCGACGCGTTGCTGCTGCTCGCATTGTCGAGGATCTCGAGGCCCTCGGTTTGGCCGGTCTGAACCAGCGTCGGCGCGAATTGCAACAGGATGGTGCACGATTGCAATGGGCCGACGCTCACCGCAGAACTGATCGGCAGGGGAACCGGCGTGCCGTTGCAGGTCAGGCTCGTGAAAGTCCACGGCGGCGATGCAGAGCCAACCAGGGAGATACCGCTGACCGTGAAGGCAGTAGCGCCGGTGTTGGTCAGGATGATCGGTACAGCCACGCTGGTGGTTGCCGGCGCGCTGACTGTGAATACCGAACCCAAGATCCCGGCAGTGGGCGGTTGCCCGTTATACGAGTAGTTGGCGATCGACGTCACGCCTTCCGAGGTCGGCAACCCGCCGATCATGGCCAGGTAGCCGTTAGTGGCGCCGCTCGGTGGGGTCGCATGGTAGGCGTTTGTGGTGACGGGGAAATCGTTGGTCACCTCGCTCCCCGCCAGATAGACGTTACCGGCGCCGTCGAACGCCATGCCGGCAACGGTATCCTGCTCGGATTTACCGCTCCCGGTGCCCGCCAGATAGCCTGAAAGCAGGATCGAAACTGCTCCCGGCTCCAACTCGACGAGAAACGGCGATGTGCATTCGGGCAGCGCACCGATGCAAGGTAGCGACGAGGACGGCTGCACGCCGTCCGGGAACAGGGCCGATTTGCCCGGCAGGGGCATGTCGCTGGTGCTGGTGGTTCCGGCGACGTAGATGTCGGCGGTTGAGTCCACAGCGATGCCCGTCGGCACCGTGGTGCCTGCATTGCCCGACGAGACGCCGCCGAGATACGTGAGAAACACAAGTGACTTTGAGCCGCTGGTGCCCGCACTGATCTCGGCCACGAAGCCGCCGGGACACGTGGTGCCGCTGCCAGTGGTCTGGCACGCGGTGCTCTGCGGACCGACGACGGGGCCGGCGGAAGAATTCGTCGTGGGCAGCGCGATTTGCCCCGTGACTCCCGTTACATAGGCGTTGCCTCCTGCATCGAGCGTCACCGCGTTCACTTGGGTACCGTTTTGGAATCCCGTCCCGTTGACAGCGACGCCGCCTCCCACATAGCTGAAGTACAGGAGCTGCGTCGCGCCGACATTCAACTTGGCGAGGTATCCCGACTCATTGAGACCTCCGGGCTTGGACTGAAACCCGGCATTCGCCGGAACCGGAAAACTAGGAGGGCTGGGGCTACCGGTACAGGACACGTAATTGCAGGCGCCGACGTAGGTGCCGCCGACCACGTAAGCCTCACCGGCCGCATCCACGGCGATCGCCATCGCTGTATCCGAGATGCCGCTGACGTTGCTGCTGCCGCCCAAATAGGTGTAATAGACTAGTTGGCCCAAGCCTGAATTCGCCAAATTCAGCTTCGCCACAAACGGCGTTTTATTGCAGCACCCGCCCTGCAACGTCTGCTGCACGACTCCTGCCGTGAACAAGCCCGCCGTAGTGGTCACGCCGGTGATGTATGCGTTGTCTGCGCTATCCAATGCGATGGCATCCACGAAGCCGCCCGGTAGATAGGTAGAGGACTTCAAGGTCTCGCCCGTGGGATCGAGTTCCGACAAGAATCCGGCTTGGGAGGCCGGCATGGAGGTTAGATAAGCGTTGGATGTGGTTGGAAAATACGTGCTGCCCGTGTCTCCCAAGAGTGTGCCGGTGACGAAGGCATCGCCGGCGGCATCGACCGCGATGGCGCTGCCCGTCGCAATACCGAGCTCGTCCGGCATGACACCGCTGCCCGCGGGGCCCAAATAGGTGGAATAGATCAGCGAGGCGGCCCCGCTCTGCGACGTATCGTACTTTGCGACGAAAGCGGAACTGACGAATTCACAGGCCTGGCAGGTCGTCTGCAACGCATTCGTCGGAAAGACCGCGAGACCCTCCAATGTACCGGCCGTGCCGACAATGTAGATGTAGGTGTGACTACCCGAGTCCACGGCCGCGGCGTTCAAGGCAATGCCGGTGACCTGACCGCCCGTCACGTAGGTCGAATAACCGAGCGTCGGATCGATGATCAGCCGCTGCGAATGATCGTAGGGGCCGAGCGCGAAGGCGAGCCGATGGTGCGCGCGCAGCATGTACTCGCCGGCCACCTCGCGTCGTTGTCCCGCGATTTGCTGGTACACATGCGGTCTGCCCAGCACGACCTCCTGCTGCCCATCGAGGCCGACGAGCACGTCGCCCGCTCGACTGAGCCGCAGCCGCCGCGCGCCGTCGACCTGGAGCGCCACGCGGCCCGGATCGGCGCCCGGGGCAACCTCGAAGTCGAACTCGAGTCGGCGGCGCTGGTCGCGCGCCTGGCTGTCGTGAAATACCGCGTCCACCCCTGAATAGAGAGCCTGATATTCAGCGGCGGCGTAATTCGGCACGTTCCTGTGCCATTGCTGGGGATCATTCCCGAGCAAGTAATTGGTCTTGCCGCGCAGCTCATCGCGCCCGAAAACTTGCGCCTCGGGATTCGCATGAAGAAATTTCAGCCGCAGGATCGAGGGCTGTTTCGTTGCCGCTGCCGCGGCAACCGGCGCGAATTTCAGCACCGCCTCCTGCCGAGTCAGAAACAGCGTATAGCCTGGACCGCGCGCGAGGTACTTCACGCGCGCATCGGTCTGTCCCTGGTTTGCCTCGAACATGATGGGCACGCCTGCGTAGATCGCAGCTGCGTCCGCGGCGGTCTTCGGCGCCCCCTTCGCCAGCGTGGAATCCGCCGTCGCGGACCCTTCGGCGCAAACGGCGAGCAACAAGAGGCACGTTGGGAAGGCATACCGCCCAGCCCGGATCCACTGCAGCACGGAGCTAGCTTTCATGACGAATGACCCCCACTGCGCCGATCGCACGGCATTTCCCGTTGACCGGCTTTTTATGTATCCGCGGAACACCGCTGTCGCGTGCACTGATTACAGGGCAAACCTCAGCGCTTGTCAGTCATGCATTCAGATGACATTCCGCGAGCGCAGTGGATGAGGAATGAGCCATCGGCGAGATTTTTCTCCGCTGATTGATAGGCTGCGGCAAAAGAAGCGCGCAAAGTCACCGACTTAAGTTAAATGCAGTCGGGTTGGAATGGAAAGCCTCTGTGCGCATTCGATCGTCGCGCTTCGGCAAGTTCGCCGATTGCGGCCGCCCGCGCTTCATCGAAGCTTGGCGATACCAAGTTCATTGAAAGCTCCGGTGATTTTCCCAAAGCGCGGCACAATTTTCCGATTCCATTGAGGACTGCGATGGTTCGTTAGGCTTCACCTGCGACGACAACTTGCGCGGGCAAAGATTCGCTGCAACGAGCGCAACAGTGAAATGACGATCTTGAATTGCTCGTCGGCGCCGCCCCTATGTGGCCCTCAACTTCGAATGATGTCAATATGGCGTAGGCGAGACGCCAAAGCGCGCCACTGTGCAGCAACTGTGCTTCGGGCTGGGGCTGATGACGCTGGGCCTGTTCAACAAGGTGGTCATTGCGGACACTTTCCTATCCGG
>PKXS01000113.1 GCA_003132425.1 Gammaproteobacteria bacterium
CTCGGCGAACACATGCGACGTGAAGTGCGGGCAGCGCTGCAGAATCCGGACGAAGGCCGCGCCCGGATGCTCGTAGGCCGCGCGAATGGTGTTATAAAGGTGCGGCGGATTCCAATCGACGGTCTGCGCCACAAATGAGGCATTGGCAACTCCCAGAGTGACACTTATCGGATTGAGCGGCTCGAGGAACGAACCGTTGGGATAGGTGTTCGAGCGCTCGCCCCGGCGCGAGGTGGGCGATGTCTGGTTCTTAGTCAGTCCATAGACATTGTTGTCGAGCAGCAGGNNTGCCTATGGCGCAGCAATCGCCATCGCCGGTGATCACGAACATATGCAGATCGGGACGGCGGGCGCGAATGCCGCAGGCCACCGGGAAAGCCCGGCCATGTAATCCATGGAATCCGTAAGTACTCATGTAAAAGGGAAAGCGGCTGGAGCAGCCGATNNGCGACGCCTTTGTAATCGTCGAGCGTGCAGACTCGAGATTGCGCCGCCACGTCCCATTCGGTCTTCGACTCGTACATTACTCCATCCCTCCCGGCAGGCTCAGCCTGCGGCGAAGTTCCTCTTCGATTACGCCGGGTGGTATGGGACTTCCCGGCACTCTGGACCAGCAGTCCACATCCACCAATGTGTGAGAACGCAATAACAGCGCCAGTTGCGAGTAGCGGCGCGACTCGGAGTTGATGTAAGGGTCGCCCGGCTGGTCGCTGTAGTTCACTTCCACCGTCAACACCTGGCGAAACCTTTGGAAGATGGCGCGCAGGCCCGGCTCGAACGGCGAGAGGAAGCGCAAGTGGACCGAGGAAACGCGGCGGCCCTCCGCGCGCAACCGGTCGACCGCTTCTTCGATAGTTCCCAGCGTCGAGCCCCAGCCCACCGCCAGCAGATCGCCGGAAGCGTCGCCGTGGATTTGCGGCGGCTTGAGAGCATTCTGCAGCACGGCCAGTTTGCGGCTGCGCATGCGCATCGCCCGTTGATTGACGGCGGATTCGTAAGCCACGCGGCCATCCTCGCCGTGAGCCAGTCCGGTCAAGACATACTCGCCGCCCAACTGCCCAGGCTGCGGACGCCGCGAGAGACCGGTCTGCTCGTCCCATGCAAAGGGAGGAACGTCGGGATCCCAGCGGGATTGATCGATTGGCGGAGCAAGCCATGCTTCGCTCAACTGCGGCTTAGGAAACGGCTGCTGGCCGGTCGCCAGGTTGGCGTCGGAGAGAACGATCACGGGGCTGCGAAAATCCTCGGCGAGTTGGCAGGCCGTGATCATGAAGTGGAAACACTCTTCGATGGTGGCGGGCGCAATCACGATCTTGGGACAATCGCCGGGTGAGGCGTAGAGCGCGGCCAATAGATCGCCCTGCTCGATCTTGGTCGGCAGTCCGGTGGATGGCCCGCCGCGCTGCACCACCACTACCACCAGCGGCGTCTCCGTCATCACGGCGAAACCCAGGAACTCGGTCTTCAGTGCGNNTACGAGCAGCCGATGGCGAATCCGATCGCCGCGATTTCATCTTCGGCCTGATGGACAAAGCCGCCCACTTGTTCGAAGACGGAGGCGAGAAAGTGCGATGCCGAAGTGGCCGGCGTGATGGGGTACATGGAGCAAACTTCGATGCCGGCCGCCATGGCGCCCAAGGCCAGCGCCTGGTTGCCGTTCATCACCACCATGGTCCGCGGGTCTTTCCGGGCGGGTACGCGGAAGCAGTACTCCACGTTTTGCGCGGCCCAACGGTATCCATCGTCGAAGAGGTCGAGGTTTTTGCGGACCACCGCCTCGCCTTTCTTGGCGAAGCGTTTGGCGATGTTGTCATGAACCGGGTTCTGTTCCAGGCAATAGACGGAGCAGAGCAGGCCCAGCACCCACACCGCCGCTGAGGATCAGTCCCCGTCGGCGTGCTTCAGGCACTCCTGCTCAATGGGAACTTCGATCAGCCGATAGCCGCGGGCGCGAAAATCTTCCAGCGCCGCGGCGTAGCGGGTGCGGATCTCATCGTCCGGATGGTGCGCCCATGAGCTATCCACCAGAACCAGAGTGCCGGGCCGGAGCGCGCCGGCGTCGATGCGGCTATAGAGAACCTGTTCGTTGAGCGCCACTACCAGGTCGGCCGAGTCGCCGGAGTTGTTGACCGGCTTCGAACCGAGGCGGATGCGATTGCCGCTGGCGCCGGCGCGCGAACGGCTGGGCGGCTCGATCTCAGCCGGGATAATCTCCACGGTCCAGACGCCGTTGCCGTTCCTGGCGCAGATGTCGGCGAACATTTGCCCGCAGGTCTGTGCGCCTTCGCCGGAATCGCTGACAATCTCGACGATGTGTTCCTCGACGGTTTGGACAACGCGGGCTGGGCCGGTCGAACTGGTTTCGGCTACGGCAGAGTGCATACGTGGCCCTCCTGTGTGACTTCTACTTGCACGTCGAAGCCCAGCCGCAAGCACGTCAAAGCCCAGCCGCCGGCGGAGGTCATTGGGACTCGAACTTTTGCGCAAAGCCGGGCGTAAAGTAGCGCTTACCTTGCGGATCGATCAGCAGCGCTTCGATGCCTTGCTGCCGGGCGAGAGCCATGCCTCGATCGGGACCCAGGATGAAGACGCCCTTAGCGAGGACTACGCCCTCTTCGGCGGTTCGCGACATGATACTGACGGAGATGGATGCGGTCGCGGGATAGCCCGTTCTTGGGTCGATGATGTGGTGGTAACGG
>PKXS01000038.1 GCA_003132425.1 Gammaproteobacteria bacterium
CAGTCGTGAACCGGCCAAGACCGGAAGTTCGGCGTGACAAACTGCCCGTCATTAAGCCGCCATTCGTATCAATCAACGACTGAACAATGTGTTTGCGGCCGATCTCCCGCTTATGAATTGCGCTTCGATTCTCGAGGGGCACGTTCCGCCGCACAGGGCCGTTTCGCGTGTAGTCCGAATCGAGTGTGCGCGTATAATCGGGGTGTCGGAATACCAAGATCAACAACCTGACGAAACAATATGTGAGAGCAGCATTATGAACAAAATAAGGTGGAACATTGTCTCTGGCGTACTCGCCGTCGTGATGGCCGGCGCTTGGGCTGCCCCGGCCTGCGCGCAGATGGCGGAAGTCAAGGAAAAGCCGCGCATGTACACGTATGAAGCGTTTTGGAGCATCCCGCGCGCGCGGTGGCCGGAGATGGGAAAAGCAAATCCGGGCGTTCAGAAGATCCTCGATAACGCCATGGCGAGCGGTGGGATCGTGGCCTACGGCACCGATTCGGCCGTGCTTCACGATGCCGACGGTGCCACGCACGACAGCTGGTGGTCTGCTATGTCCATGGCGGGCACACTGAATGTCCTCGACGGGCTCGAAAAATCCGGGGGCACGGCAGCGTCGGTGTTGACCAGCGCCACGAAGCACTGGGACAACATGTGGGTCAGCAAGTACTACAACTGGCACTCGGGATCATGGAAGGGCGCCTACACGTATTCGGCGTTTTACACCCTGAAACCGGATGCTCCGGATAATGCCATCGACGTGCTCGCCAAGAACCTGATCGCGCCGCTCATGGAGAAGCTGCTCGCCGACGGCACAATCGTCGAGTACGAAATCGACGAACAGGCAGTCCATTCCGATGCGCCCGGAATGTTTGTGATCGACTACATTTCGCCAACTGCCGAGGGTCTCGACAAATTCAACGCGGCGTTGCATGAGGCTGTGATTAAGTCGCCGTTCGCAGGTCCGGCCTTCGGCTCGATGGTTGACTGGACGAAGCATCGCGATTCCCTGGTACGTACGAGCGCTACTTACAAATAGGCGGCTTNNGGGCCGGCTTGTCCGGAATCGCAGTACTCTACCGTTACGCGCGCGTATCTCGAAGTACAAGGGTTGAGATCAGCGGCAAGACACACGCTGCACCAAGGTAGACTACGGAGACGCGCCGATCAGTGCCCGGAATCATGAACCCGGCGATGCCGAAGTTGAGATGAACTATCGTTGGAAGATCACCTAAAGGGATTTTGCGCGAAAACTTTATCGTCACTTTGGATTAGCAGCAGCAATTGCCTTGAGCGCGACGTGATTTGACAGACCTTTTGTAAGGCAACGATGCGACCGCAATGGTCAAATGAAAATCGTTCTTTCCCTCGCCATATTGCAGCCGTCCGTGACCGGCAACAACGGGTCAATTAGAGACAGACGATTGCGAATTGGGAAGCCGGCCGGCAGGGACCGGCCAGGTGCGGACACACAGTGGCTCAGAATGGTCGCCCGATACCTGCCGTTCGCAGGCTGCCGGTGTCGTATCGACATCACATCCGATAACGCCGGTTTTACAGGTATGCTCAGGGTGCAAATTGTCTCTATTTGCGCGACAAAGATCCGGCGTGAGTCACCGAAGTCTAGAATGCCATGGTGCGGCCTCGCGGCCGCTATGGACCCTTCGGCCAGGCAGGGGATTCGATTATGAATATTCGCGACGCTAACAAAGTCGATGCGCAGAGGTGTGGCCGTATCCTGTATGACGCTTTCAAGAATCTCGCGGAACAACACAATTTTCCGCCAGACCTCCCTTCTCCCGAAATCGCGACGGGTCTCGCGTCGATGCTNNATTGTCGGCAGCAACTTCATGGACGAACGCTCGACTATTTTTGGGATCGGTCCGATCTCTGTCGCTCCTGAAGTGCAAAATCACGCTGTCGGCAGACGCCTGATGTGTGCCGTACTCGATAGGGCAGCGGCAAAAAAGGCCGCAGGGATCCGCCTGGTACAAGCGGGCTACCATAATCGATCGCTTTGTCTCTACACGAAGCTCGGGTTTGTCACCCGCGAACCCCTGTCGCTGTTGCAAGGACCCAAGCTCAATGCCAAGTTTGCAGGTTACGATGTCCGGCCGGCTGAAGAGCGCGATGTTAAAGGGTGCAACAAGCTGTGCCGCGACGTTCACGGCCTTGACCGGGATCTCGAGCTACGCGACGCGATTCGCGCGCGCTCGGCAAGTGTGGTCGAACATTTGGAAGAGATCACGGGATATGCGACGGCGATTGGCTTCCTTGCCCACGCCGTCGCCCGCACAAATCAAGATTTGAAGGCTCTGATTGGCGCGGCAACAGAATTTCCTGGCCCGGGATTCCTGTTACCGACTCGTAATCATGACGTTTTCGAATGGTGCCTGAGCTGCGAGCTGAAGCTGGTCTTTCAGATGACGTTGATGACCACTGGCCTCTACAACGAACCTGCCGGTGCTTACTTACCGTCGATTCTGTACTGAAGACCTACTCGAGTTCCCTAATGGGCGTCGTTGCCCAGGCCGTTTACCAGTCGGTCGACAATCCAAATGATGTCACGGTAACTCATGACTTCCACAGCCTCGAGCAAGCTAAAGCGTTTGCCGCATCGCCGGAGTTGAAGAGCGCGATGGAGAAATCGGGCGTCAAACGAGCGCCGCAGATTTGGTACACGACCAAGAGTGCAAAGTAGCAACCGACGCGCTTGATCCGCATATAGAACCCCGGCCACACGCCGGGGTTTTGTTTGAGGCCGGCGCGATACAAACCCGTCGGGCAGAGGACACTCGCAAACGGCAGCAGAGGATCGAGAGCACTCATCGGCCGTCAACACTGGCGCGGCAGCGTTAACCGAGCCAAT
>PKXS01000060.1 GCA_003132425.1 Gammaproteobacteria bacterium
CGGCGGTCTTCTTCATTTTCATGAGCACGCGCGCCGATACCTCGGGCGGCGCCATCTTCTTGCCCTGTACTTCCACCCAGGCGTCGCCGTTATCGGCCTTGACGACCTTGTAGGAGACCATGCTCACGTCTTTCTTGACCACATCGTCGGTGAATTTACGCCCGATCAGGCGCTTGACCGCGGCGACGGTGTTTTGCGGGTTGGTAACGGCCTGACGCTTGGCGGACTGGCCCACCAGCACCTCGCCATCCTTTGTAAAGGCAACAATCGAGGGTGTCGTGCGATCACCTTCGCTGTTCTCGATGACCTTCGGCTTGCCGCCTTCCATGATCGCGACGCAAGAATTGGTCGTGCCGAGATCGATGCCTATCAATTTACCCATAGTGAATGCCCTCTAAAGATTCCAATACCCGTGACCGTTACGTGGGGGAGTTTGCGCATTTTTCAATTGGTTTCCCCGGCAGGCGCCTTGCTGACGATGACCCGCGCCGGGCGCAGCAGCCGGCCGTTCAAGGAATAGCCCTTCTGGATCACCGACAATACCGTGTCGGCGGCCTGCTCCCGGCTCTCCTGGGCCACCATGGCTTCGTGCCAGGCCGGATCGAAGGGCTGCCCGACGGGGTCGATGATCTTGATGCCCGCCTTGTCGAAGGCGCGGTGCAGCTGGCGCAAGGTCGCCTGGGCGCCCTCGAGCAGAGCGGGCCCCGGATTCGCGGCGCCGGCGTTGATGCCCGCCTCCAGCGCATCGCCCACCGGCACCAGTTCCTGCGCAAAGCGCTCAACGGCGAATTTGCGCGCGTTGTCGATTTCGCGGTCGGTCCTTTTGCGGAAATTTTCCATTTCCGCCACGGCGCGCAGATAGCTGTTCCAGTTCTCCTGCGCTTTGGCTTCGGCCGCCGCCAACGCAGCATCGGCCGATGGCTCACTGAGATTCGAGGCGAGCTCGCCGTCGGACTGGTTGGTTTCATTCACTACGCAAAACCCTCGAAAGAATGACGAGTTAAGCCCGCTCGAAGCCGCCGATCTGGGGGCTATTTACGCGCGTTCAAGGCCGAACCGAGCAGTTTTGCCGTGACATCGACGATCGGAATCACGCGTTCGTAGGCCATTCGCGTCGGTCCGATGATACCCAAGACCCCCACGACCCGGTTATCCAGCATGTAAGGGGCCGTCACCACGCTGATATCGTCCAAGATCCGGTAACCGGACTCATGGCCGATGAAAATCTGGATCCCATCGGCGCGCAGACAATTGTCCAGCAGGCGCAAAATATCGTGCTTTTCATTGAAGGCCTCGAATAGGCGGCGTAGCCGGTCGACGTCGGACAATTCGGCGAAACCCATGAGGTTGGTCTCACCGGCGATGACGTATTCGACCCCCTCATCCGCCTTCTGATCGAAAACCTTCTGTCCGACCTGGATCGCATCCAACATGAGCTGATTCATGTGCTGCCGGGTCTCCTGCAGCTGCCCGACCAACTGCGCCCGGACATCGGGCAACGAGCGTCCGGCGAACGCCTCGTTCAGGTAAGTGGCGGCGCGCCTGAGCTCCTCCGCCGAGTGGTAGCGATCGAGCTGAACCACCCGGTTCTGCACCTCGCGATTGTCCATGACCATGATCGCGAGCGCGCGATTCTCCGACAGAGCGACGAATTCGATTTGCGACAGCGCGACATAGCGAGGGTTGGGCAAGGTCACCAACCCCGCCNNCCGCCATATGGGTCACGCTCGACAGCATCTGCGACACGCTCTGCACCAGCGAGCGGCCGTTCGACACGTTGCTCTCCAGGCGACGCTCGATGTCCTCGATTTCATCATGGTGAAGCGGCTTCAATTTCAATAGGGTGTCGACGAAGAACCGGTAGCCCTTGTCGGTGGGTATGCGCCCCGCAGAGGTATGCGGCGAGGCGACGAATCCGAGCTCTTCCAAGTCCGCCATGACGTTACGGATGGTCGCCGAGGAGAGGCTCAGGCCGGAATCCCGCGACAGGGTCCGCGATCCGACCGGCTGCCCGTCGCGAATGTAATTCTCAATCAGGGCTTTGAGCAGTAGCTGCGCTCGCTCGTTGAGGGAGTCATCGGTACCTACTGTCATACGGTCCATATAACATGTTTGAAGCTACCTAGCGCATCGACCCCAAGTCAAGTCCGTTGAATAAACGCGGTTACCCGAGTTTCAACGAGTGACCGGTTCGCCGCGATCATGCTACAAGGGCTCCAGGTCTATGCCACATTCTTTTCACTCCGTCGCGCTGGTCGGCAATGCCAAGGATCTGCGCGTTGCCGACTGCATGTTGAGCCTTGCGAGCCACTTTTACTCGCGCGGCCAGCGTGCCCTGGTCGATCCGGGCGTCGACCTGGCGTTCCCGCCCGATAGCATCGTGCGCTGCCCGGAACAGTCGTTCGCGACGCGGGCCGAACTCATCATCGCCATCGGCGGCGACGGCACCCTGCTGTATGCGGCACGCCTGGTGGCCGGGCAGCGTTCGGTGCCGCTGCTTGGGATCAATCGCGGCCGCCTGGGGTTTCTCACCGACGTGAGCCCGAATTCCATGCTCGAGGATGTCGATACCGTCATGGCCGGTCGGTATAGCGAGGACTTGCGCTCGCTCCTGGCCGCCCGGTTGGAGCGCCGCGGGGTGCCCCCGGTGCGAGCGCTTGCCCTGAATGACGTCGTGGTCAGCAAATGGGAAACCGGCCACACCTTGGATTTTGAAACGTCGATCAACGGACGTTTTGTCAACTCGCACGGCGGCGACGGCATCGTCATCGCGACGGCAACGGGCTCGACCGCCTATGCGTTATCCTGCGGCGGTCCGATCGTCGAACCGAACCTCGAGGTGTGGGTTTTGGCGCCAATTAGCCCGCATACCTTGAGCGATCGCCCCATCGTGGTGCGCGCGGGGAGCAAAATCCAGCTGCGCCTGCCGGATCGCCCGAGCGCCCGCGCCCAGGTTACTTGCGACGGCACCGCCATCGGCGATCTTGAGCCGGGTGACAACCTGTTCGTCGAAAGCGCCGACGCCCAAATCACCCTGTTGCATCCTCCGGGCTACGACTACTACCGGCTGTTGCGCTCCAAGCTGCATTGGGGCCGCGGCGTATTGGGCGGTCAAGACGAGAATGGCGGCGACTAGGCAGTCATGCTCACGCACCTTCAATTGCGCGATCTTGTAATCGTCGATCATGCGGAACTTGAATTCGGAACCGGCCTCACGGCTCTGACCGGAGAAACCGGCGCCGGCAAGTCCATCGTGGTCGATGCGCTGCTGCTGATCGCCGGCGACCGCGCCGCCGGCGACATCGTGCGCCAAGGAGCCGAGCGCGCCGAAGCCGCGGCGAGCTTCGCCGCGCTGCCGGCCGCCGCCCTCGCTTGGTTGGAGCATCAAGCGATCGAACACGATGGGGAAATCGTGGTGCGGCGGACTGTCGGGCTGGACGGCCGCTCGCGCGCCTATGTAAACGGCCAAATCGTGCCCATACAGGCGTTGCGTGAACTCGGCGAATTTCTCATTGAAATTCACGGCCAGCAAGAATTCCAGCACTTGGTCAAGCGCGGCGCGCAGCGCGATTTGCTGGACGAGCACTTGAGCGCACCGGGTCTCGACGCAGCGGTGTCGGAGATCCACAGCCGCTACCGTGAGTGCCGCGGCGAGTTCGAATCGCTGAAGTCCGCCGCGGAGAATCGCGAGGCGCGTCTCGACCTGCTGCGCCATCAGCTGAGCGAGCTGAAGGCCGAGGTCACGACGGTCGCCGCGATCGAAGAGCTGTTCGTCGAGCGGAAGCGCATTTCGGGTCGCGGCCGATTGGCCTTGGCGACGCAAACTGCGTTGACCGCCGTCTATGACTCGGATGGGGACAGCGCTCACGATTTGCTGGCTAAAGCGGCCTCCGCCCTGCGCAATGCGGGGGACGCGGACCCGGCGCTTGCACAGGCCGGGAAGCTCTTGGCCGAGGCGATGATCAATACCGGCGAGGCCGCCGAGGCGCTGCGGCGTTATCTCGATGCGCTCGACATCGACCCGTCGCGCCAGGAGGAGATCGAGCGGCAGGCCGCCGCGCTCGAAGCGTTGGCGCGCAAGCATCGGCAAACCGTCGTGGAGCTCCCGGCGCAACTTGTGCGCACCGAACAAGAGCTCCGCACGCTGGAAAACGCGCAACTCAGCCTGGCCGGCCTCGAGCAGCGGCTCGCCGCCCTGTCGCGCGACTACGGGACCGCGGCCCAGCGCCTGACCGAGGCTCGCAAAGCAGCAGCGCTGAATCTAGCCAAGCAAATCACGCATCTCATGCAGGCGCTCGGCATGGCCGGCGGCCGATTCGAGGTGGCCGTTACGCCCAGCGATGCGGATTTCGGCCCGCACGGCCGCGACGACATCGAATTCATGGTCAGCGCCAATCCCGGACAGCCGCCCAAAAGCCTGGCGAAAGTCGCCTCCGGCGGCGAGCTATCGCGCATCAGTCTCGCCATCCAGGTGGCCGCGGCCGCCAAGACCTCGGCGCCCTGCATGGTATTCGACGAAGTGGACGCGGGCATTGGCGGCGCCGTCGCCGAGATCGTCGGTCGGCAACTACGCGATCTCGGCGCGCGCGCGCAGGTGCTATGCGTGACTCATCTGGCGCAAGTGGCCGCCCAAGCCCACAACCAGTTCCGCGTCAGCAAGACTAGTGAAGGCAAATTGACGCTCACGGCGGTCAAGGCGCTGGGTCCGGAGGAACGGGTCGATGAGATCGCCCGGATGTTGGGCGGCATCGACATCACGCAGCAGGCGCACGCGCATGCTCGAGAAATGCTCGCGCGAGCCGCACCGGCGGAAGACGCCAAGAAAAAGCGCTCTCGCGGCGGCTAGGCGCGACGGCCGGGCGCGGCGGCTATTTCGGCCGCTTCTGGCTCGGACAATTGGGCTTGCGGCAATGGCCATACAAGATCAACGCATGATCGCTGATTTCGAATCCCAATCGCTTTGCCACCGCATGCTGGCGCTCTTCGATGCCGCCGTCCATGAACTCTTCCACCCGCCCGCAGTCCACACACACGATGTGATCGTGATGCGCGCCCTGATTGAGCTCGAAAACCGCCATTCCGCCTTCGAAGTGGTGGCGTGTAACCAGCCCGGCGGCCTCGAATTGGGTGAGCACTCGATAGACCGTAGCCAAACCGATGTCTTCATTGGACACCAGCAGCTTTTTATAGATGTCCTCAGCACTCATATGGCGCGCCGATCCGTCGGCAAGAATGTCCAGAATCTTCAGGCGCGGCAGCGTGACCTTGAGGCCCGCATTGCGCAGGTCATTGCTTTCGCTGGTCGGAGAGGGTTTGGGGCGCTGCGGCATGTTGTGCTATCCGCTATGATACGAATCGCTATGATACGGGCCCGATTATCAATCATTTAACGGCTGCACACCACTTTGATGAATATATTTCAACGAATTATCACCGGGTTGGCCATGGCCGCCCTGGTCTCGGCGTGTGTTTACCGCATCAACATCCAACAGGGTAATTTCTTGGATCAGGCGGCGGTCGACCAAGTGAAGTCCGGAATGACGCGCAGCCAAGTCCGGTACTTGCTCGGCACCCCGATGGTTGCAGATCCTTTCGTCAAAGATCGTTGGGATTATATCTATTACCTCAAGAAGGGCCGCAGCCGGCACGTCGATGCGCGCCGCGTCACCGTATATTTCGACGGCGAGAAGGTCGCGAGTCTGGACAAGCCAACCGACGCCGAGGCGGCGGCGCAGGATGCATCCGCTCGGCAAATCAAGAACGGCAGAACTTACTAGGCGCTTCGCGCCGGAGTCACTGGCGCCGCCGGCGCTGCTCCTGGGCGCGCTGCCGGCGGGCGACCTTAGGATCAGCCGTCAACGGGCGATAGATTTCGATTCGGTCCCCGTCATTCAGCCACTGATCCGCTGAAGCGAGTTTGCCGAACACGCCGACCGGCGCATTGGCAATATCGACGCCGCGGAACTCGGCATCGGCGGCGGCGAGCCGCAGCGCATCGGCAAGCGTGGCCGGCGGATCGAGACGGTACTGTTTCACGATTGCACGCGGCGGCTCGGCGGCGCGTGGCTGCGCGGCATAGGCAACTTCGACGAGAATCGGCTTAGCGGCCACGGCGACTAAGCATAGATCTTCTGCGCCCGCAGAACGAAGGCCTCGACGATGGTGCCGCAGAGCGATTCGAATACGGCATTGAACGCCGATGCGGTCAGGCGGTTCTTGAACTCGAATTCCACCCGAAAGTGCACGCGCGATCCGCGCTCGCCGATTGGCTCGAAGCGCCATTGCCCCTTCAAGTCGCGAAACGGACCGTGCACCAGCCGCATCAGGATCTGCGCGTCCTTAAGCAGCGTGTTGCGGGTGGTGAATTCCGTGCGCAGCACGCCGCGCGCGACGACGAGCGCCGCAATCCGCTCGGTGGGCGAGATGTCCTCGACTCGCGCGCTGCTGCACCAAGGCAAAAACTCGGGATAGCGAGCCACATCGTTCACCAAGGTGAACATTTGCGCGGATGTAAAGCTCACGATTGCGCTGCGTTCAACTACCTGCAAGCCTCTGCTCCCCCCTCGCGGCGGCGCCGCGACCGGAGAATTCTCCGGCAAAAGCGCGGGCGCCGCTATTGGCGAATCGGTAGACTCCGACGCTCAAGTGAAGACTCCCGACAAATTGCCGCCGATCGCCGTGAATCGCAAAGCGCGCTTCGATTACTTCATCGAAGAGCACTTCGAAGCCGGCATATCCCTCATGGGCTGGGAGGTCAAGAGCATGCGGGCCGGCAAGGCCCAAATAGCCGAAGCTTACGTGTACTTGAAGGACGGCGAGGCCTTTCTTTTCGGCGCCCACATCAGCGCCCTGAGTTCCGCCTCCACGCACGTCGATACCGATCCCACGCGCACACGCAAGCTCTTGCTGAACCGCCGGCAGCTCGACCGCTTGATCGGTGCCGTCGAGCGGCGCGGGTACACACTGGTTCCTCTGGAGCTTTACTGGAAAGAGGGCCGCGCGAAGCTCGAAATCGGCCTGGCCAAGGGCAAGAAGCAGCACGATAAGCGCGCCACTGAAAAGGACCGCGATTGGCAGCGCGATAAAGGCCGGATCATGAAGGCCGCCAGGCGTTAGGGCACGCCCGGGCGAGGCAACGCCCCAGGCAAAGCGTCACGCGTTGATTGGGCGCATTTGGATCGCGGACATAGAGCGCGTAAACTACCGCTTCGATTGGGGCCGACCGGTTTCGACATGGGTTTCGAAACTTCAGGTGCGTACCGAGGTGCAGGTTCCTCGTTAAACCATTTGCAAACTTATAGTTGCCAATCAAGACAACTACGCTCTAGCTGCCTAATCGCAGCTGAACCCTGACCGGCCTGTGCTGATGCGAACGGTTCAGGGGTAGCGCTCATCAGATAGCGGAACACACGTGCCTGGGGTGTGTTAAGCGAAAAATTACCGGGCTGGCTGTTTGCTTTCCCTGCCCGTTGGGTAGCGAGCGGTGAGAATAATAGACTGGGCTACGTACGTAGATCTTGGAACGTAGAACTTATGGACGGGGGTTCGATTCCCCCCGGCTCCACCATTTAAGACATCCGATAACATCCGATAACTTCCGAGGACTTCCACTAAACCCGCATAAAACGCGGGTTTTTTATGCTTTTAGAGTCCGGGGGGCGACGTAGCTTTCCGTTGACTTCCGGGGGCAACTGGGGGCAACTGGGGGCAATCTTGGGGGCAACTGGCCGACCCTGTTTGGGAGTTGCCCCCAAATGCCGCTCAACGACAGCATCGCGCGAAACGCCAAACCCGCCGCCAAAACCGTGCGGATGTTCGACCGCGACGGCCTGTATCTCGAGGTCTCGCCCCGCGGCGGCAAGTGGTGGCGCCTCAAATATCGCTACGCGGGAAAGGAAAAGCGCGTGTCGCTCGGCGTCTACCCGGAAGTCAATTTGAAGAAGGCCCGCGCGCGCACGATCGAGGCACGTCAGCTGCTGGACGCCGGCGTCGATCCCAGCGAGAACCGCCGCGCCACCAAAGCCGCTCAGGTGCAGGGCGCGGCGAATAGCTTCGAGGTGGTGGCACGCGAGTGGATCGACCAGCAAATGAAATCCTGGGTCAGGGGTCATGGCGAGCGGATACTCACCCGGTTCGAGCGCGACATATTTCCCTGGATCGGCGCTCGTCCCATTGCGGAACTGACGGCGCCGGAACTGCTCACAACGGCAAGGCGCATCGAAAAGCGCGGTGCGTTGGAGACCGCGCATCGCGCGCATGGCAATTGCGGCCAGGTGTTCCGCTACGCCATCGCCACCGGCCGCGCCAAACGCGACCCAACCGGCGATCTGCGCGGCGCCCTCCCCGCTGTAAGATCTAAGCACTTTGCCGCCATAACCGATCCTGAGCGCGTGGGCGCGCTGATGCGCGCGATCGACGGTTACGAAGGATCGTTGACGGTTCGCTGTGCCCTGCGCTTAGCTCCGCTCGTATTCGTACGCCCCGGCGAGTTGCGGCAGGCGGAGTGGACGGCAATGGACTTAGATGCCGGCGAGTGGCGCTACACGGTCACCAAGACGAACACGCCGCACGTCGTGCCGCTCTCGTCGCAAGCGGTCGCAATACTGCGCGATCTGAAGCCCGTCACCGGCCGCGGCCGGTATGTCTTCTCCAGCGCCCGCAGCAGCCAGCGGCCGATGAGCGACAACGCCATCCTCGCTGCCATGCGTCGCATGAGCATCGCCAAGGACGAAATGAGCGGCCACGGATTTCGCGCCACGGCGCGAACCATCCTGGACGAGGTGCTGGGCTTCCGGCCGGATTTCATCGAGCACCAGCTCGCGCATGCGCTGCGCGATCCGAACGGACGCGTCTACAACCGGACGGCGCANNGGCTTACAACTACGCTGAATATTTGCCAGAACGCCGCAAGATGATGCAAGCGTGGGCGGATTACCTGGACAAGCTCAAGAACGGCGCCGACGTGATCCCGATTCTCAAAGCAGGCTGACCGTCTTGAGCACCGCATCCCAATTTCCAGAGAGTCGGCAGAAATGCGTGATTGACATTTTAACTCCCATGTATAAACTTGTTTATACATCGGAGATCAACATGTCCAAAAGTGCAACGCTAACCGTGCAGCAGTGGGGAAACAGCCTCGCCGTGCGAATTCCCGCGGCAGTGGCGCGGTCGGCTCGTTTTAGCGTCGGACAACCGGTCGAAGTATCAGCCCAGGACTCGAACGTTCTGGTCAAGGCGATTGGTGAGCCCAAGCTGACTCTCGCGCAGAAGCTGGCTGCATTTGATCCGGCGCTGCATGGCGGCGAGGTCATGGCCACTCGCCCAATCGGAAATGAGACGCTCTAGTGGCCGCCCGGAAATCATGGTGCCCAGACCGGCGCGACATGATCTGGATTGATTGTAATCCTCAAGCCGGCCGCGAGATGAAGGACGTACATCCTTTGGTCGTTCTGTCGCCGCGAGAGTTCAATGAGAGAACCGGGATAGTGATAGGTCTGCCGATGACCACGGCGTCGTATAACGAAGCCAATCCTTTTGCGGTGAAGTTCATCGGCCCGAAGGGTGTGGCCAGTTATATCCTCAGCCATCAACCCAAGTCATTCGATTGGCGAGCCAGAAATGCCAAAGCGCATCCGCTCAAGAGAGTTCCCGAGAGTTCGTACCTCCGCGCTTGCGAAAGCCTGAACCAGATCATTGAGATTGGCAGTTAACGGCCGCTGATCAGCGCTGACGTGCGGTTGACAGGCGACGGACGCCATCCGCGCCGGTGGAAGAGCCGGCTGTAGGCCAACTTACAACTTCAATTTGCGCCACGCTGTTTGCAACGGCTGGCTTCAATGCGAGCTGCCTACCAGTTTCGCACTTCGCTCTCCAGCCATCCCACGGCCCGCTCGCCCAGCTTGATGCGTTGCGGGAACCGTCCTTCCGCCTGCATTTGGTAGATCATTGAGCGACCGAGCCCAGTGAGCTGGGAGACCTGTCTCAGCCTCAGCGCCCGTTCATTGGGGTCACGCAGGAGCTTTACTGGAGACCCCAGGTTGAACGCAAATTGATTTTTCGGTTTGCTTTTCATGGCTGTAGCCCCGAATCCCTACCGCGTCCACTCCTGGTCCTTGGGGTAGCCGCGCTCGGGACCGTCCATGCCTCGCGACCACGCCCAGGGTTAAGGGTGAATCCGCGAAGCCAACAACAATTCCATGAAAATTGTTGCGTTCTCAAACGAAGAAGGAAGGCCATAGTTAAGAGCCGCGTGTTCGAAAGCCGATCGACGCGTAGAGATTTTGCGCTTCCCTCATGTAAGTCGTCGTTTCTAGCAACATGAATTGGTAGCCGGCCGTGCTAGCGATCTCGAGAATCTGTTCGACCAATTGGCGGCCAATATGCTTACCGCGAAATTGTTCACGAACAAAAACATGGTGGAGTTCACAGGCATTGGTGTCGATTCGCTGAAATGAGGCGCAGCCGGCCGCGGCACCCGAAACAGTCGCCAGCAACAATCCGCCGCGGGGCGGCGTATTGGCATGACGTATTCCAGGAACATCGATAGAATAAAAGTGCGAGAGAACTTCGGTCGGGTCCAAACCAAGTTGGCGGCCTTGGTCGGAATCCCATCGACCCATCTCAGATCGCAATTCCCACGCCGTGCGAAAATCCGCGTCCGTAATTGCCAGTGGGATTTCAAGCATGTAGTCTCCGCCCTACATCGTTTCGAAGACCGAATACATTCCCATAAATAACCGATCATGGGAATGTATGGACGACTCTATTCGAACAAGTCCGCGTGCGTGCCCGTGCGCACGAAAGCGATGACTTCGTTCGGTGCCTTGCCATCGAGGCGATAGATCAGGAGGAAATCGCCACCAATGTGGCATTCGCGATGAGCCGCCCACTCGCCGGCCAAAGCGTGATCCAGCCACTCCGGTCCCAGCGGGCCGTCATTGGCGATGAGCAATATCATCAATTCCTTGAGACGCTTCAAGTCGAAGCGTCCGGAGTGCGCAAGTCGCTCCCAATCCTTGCGGAAACTCTTTGAGTAGTCTGAGGCTCGAGGTAGGCTTGTTCGCTTGCTACTTGCGCTTTTTGGCAAGGTCATCAAACAGGTCCTCGGCGGTGGCGAAGCGCGCACGGCGGGTACTGAGCGTCTCGTCCACCTCGGCCATCGCTGCACGGGTTTCAGCGTTCGGTACCTTGAGATCGAACGGCAGCTGCTTGTCAGCTGCTACCCGTGTTAGAAAGACGCGCACCGCATCGGAGACCGACAGACCCATGGCGGTGAGCGCCTTGGTGGCTTGCGCCTTGATTTTTTCGTTCACACGAACGTGAACCATTGTGGTGGTGGCCATGATGATCTCTCTTATAGTGAGATACATTGTATCGCACACGGCGTTTGAGGGCAAGATTATCTCGGTGTCTAATGTGTTGTTGAACCTTCCCACAAAGAGCCGTTAGCGTACGTATTCAAAGACCGGAAGGTTTGTTTCGCAAGGAAGTGAATCCTTTAAGGTGCGCCGGCGCCAATGCTCGTTTTTGGGAAAGTTCTCGATTTCCTTGCTCGGAAGCGGGCCAGTCGCATCAATTGGGGTCGCGAAGCGACAGTGCAGGCGAACCACGCTGAGCGGCGAGAGAGGCCAGTTCGACTGGGTTGTGTGCAGTCCGCTTTCATCCATGGTCGGGCTGCAGCAGGTTACCAGTCAGCGTTATATATCGCCCTTGCCCGCCATTCGGTCAAGCTCTCAAACCGACGTATTCGTTGCGAAATATGCGGCCTTTTGGTTGTTTGTCTGCGAACCCTGAATGATCACCCCGCCTCGAAGCCGCCGCTCAGGGCCCGGGAACTGCGCCCTCAGGGGCAACTCCGGGGGCAACTGCTAGGCTTCGATTTCGGATACCATAGTGCTATCAAGGGGTTCCGGGGATTTTTGGTTAGTCCCCGGCCCACATTTACGGCCAACCATGGCGCTGCCGAGCTGTTACCGATAATGACACGAATTGAAGTTCCGAATTCCTCCACTCGGCGCAACTCATCGGGCCGCGGCATGCGGCTGTTGTTCGTTTTTTTGATCGTCGTCATCATCGTTGCGGCGCTGTGGACCTGGCTTACCTTGGCCTGGTCCTATGCCGACGGTGAGCGCGCCGGAGTGCTGCAAAAATTCACGCATCGGGGTTGGCTGTGCAAAACCCAGGAAGGCGAATTGGCGCAGTACAACATGGTTACCGGAGTAGCGCCGCAGCTCTGGGAGTTCAGCGTTCGCGACGATAATACGGCCGCACAACTCAAGAAGGCGGTCGGGCAAAGAGTTCAGCTGCACTACACCGAGCACCCCGGCGTGCCGACCTCGTGTTTCGCCGATACCCGCTACTACGTCGACCGCGTCACCGTGGTCGACAGCTCAGCCGCCGTCCCGAGCGCAGTACCCGGCATCCCGAGCGCCGCGCCCCCGGCGCCCGGCGCCGCCGCCAGCGCCGCGCAATAAGGCGCGCGGCAGCCGCTGGACCTTAGGAAAACTGCCGCCTCGAGCTCTGCACCTGCTCGGCGATGTTCACAGCCGTACGCAGCGCCAGCAAGCCGTCTTCGCCGGTCACGGGTGGGGGCAGCCCGGTTGCGGCGGACGCCAAGAAAGCCTCGATCTCTGCCTTGAGCGCATCTCCCTGGTCGTAGCTGTTCTCGTCGATGGCGACCTGCGGCATCCCGTCCGCGCCGACGCCGGCCCCTTTGCGGATCACGGTGACAATCTTTTGATGTAGATCGACCGACAAGTAAGCGTCGTCCTGAAATAGACGTAGCCGCCGTTCGGTCTTCATGCTGACCCGGCTGGCCGTCGCATTGGCGACGCAGCCGCTCGCGAACCGCAGGCGCGCATTCGCAATGTCGATTTCCTTGGAAAAAATGCTGCTGCCGATTGCATCGACGGAGATCACCGGCGAGCGAACGATGCTCAAGATGAGATCGATGTCGTGAATCATCAAATCGAGGACGACATCCACCTCCGTGCCGCGATGTTTGAACGGCGCCAGGCGCGCCGACTCGATGAATCGCGGCACGGTGAGCACCGGCTGCAGGGCCTGCACCGCCGCATTGAAACGCTCCAGATGGCCGACTTGCAGCGTGCGCTTAGCGTGCCGGGCAATCTCGATCAGACTCTCCCCCTCTTCTACCGTAACCGTCATCGGCTTCTCGACCAGCACGCTGGCGCCGGACTCGAGAAACGCCTTGGCGACGGCAAAGTGCGTGGGTGTCGGAGTCACGATGCTGACCGCATCGACATGACCTAATAATTCTCGATAATCGGCGTGTGCGGTAACGCCCAATTCGGCCGCTGCCGCGGACCGAGCCGCCGCTGAAGGATCGGCAACACCCACCAATGTCGAGTTTGGGAGACTGGCGTATTTCTGGGCGTGAAATCGGCCCAAGTAGCCGACGCCGATGACCGCTGTGCGCATTTGCGAAGATTCTACAGCGCCGGGCGGCCCCAAGGCCGCTTTCGTTTACAATTACCTCCTATGGCTTTCAAGGCAATTCTCGGGTGGTACGGCGAGACCCGCCGTTGGGCATTGGAATTGGGCGCCGCTGTCACTGCACTGCTGTTCGGCATCGCGCTGATGCCGGTCCTCATCTTCTTCGCCGGGTTGTTCCTGCTTGGGCGTTACGACGGCGCGAGCCTGGGCCGCACCTACGCCGGCATATTCACCGGCGCGACCCACGGGTCGACCGCGTCCTGGATCGTGATCCTAGGGCCTTACGGCCTCTATCTGATGCTCAGAGGGCTGCGAGCCTGGTGGCGGGCAAGCGCGAATTTGGCCTAAGCCCGCCCCCGCGCACCGCGCACCGAGCGTTATGTCCACACGGGGCTTGAACTACGTCACAGTTTCGCGAGTTTGCCGTCGCGTGACCGTCGCAATTTGGGAACATCTAACTCTAGGATCAAGTCAAAAACCCAAGTCATCGCGTTGAGCCTTTATTTTAGAGGAAAAAGTTATGTCGGGCGACACTCAGAAACCGAGCGACGGTGACTCGAACTTCAGCCTTGGCGTGAGCGAACTACGCCGCGCCAAGGTTGCCCAAAAGCCGGCCGCCGATGCAGCGGCTCTCGAAGCGCCGAGCGAAGATCCGGGCGTAGATCCGTACAACACGTCCGGCAGCTTCGATCGCAAAAAGAACTGGACTCGAGTCGGCAAGCGCTAGCCGCGATTCGCTAGTGCTGCACGGACCCCCGGCCGCGGTCGTGGGGCGCGCGAAATTCGCTATCGGGGTACCAGCGTGGAAATCGCTTGGTATTCGCCAGCCGAACCCCGACCGTGTAGTACAGCCATAAGTCCTCCAACGCGCCGCGCACGTCCCAATCCGCGGAATATTTATCGCTCGGCTCGCGGTAGCGGTGCGCAATGTAATCGTCGATTTGCGCCTCGCCCCACTGGGGCCCGCGCGCCGCGTCATCGGTGCCGCCCTGCGCATACAGCGCCGGTACGCCGGCCTCGGCGAACGTGAATTGATCCGACCGGTAATAATATCCTCGCGCCGGCGTAGGATCGGCGTGCATCACGCGGCCCTCCAGCAGCGCGGCCGTGCGCAAATAATCTTCCAGCTCCGAATTCCCGTATCCGAACACACTCACGTCGCGCGTCGGGCCGCCGATGTGCAAAGAGTCCAGATTGATGACACCGGCCGTCATTCGTAAGGGAAAAATTGGGTTGTCGACGTAGTACGCAGAGCCGAGCGACCCGGCCTCTCCGCCGGTCGGCGCCAGGAACACGATCGATCGCTCGGGCGCAGGCAGCGTGCGCTTGAACGACTGAGCCAGCATCAGGAGGCCTGATACTCCCGATGCGTTGTCGACCGCGCCATGGAAAATATTGTCCCCGCTTCGTGCCGGGTCGCGCCCCAAGTGATCCCAGTGCGCCGTGTACAGAACATACTCGTTCTTGAGTTTTCCGCCGGGCAGCAGCGCGATGACGTTGGCGGAATTGAAGCGGCGAATCGTATTATTGATTTGCGCGTCGACTTTCAGGCCCATGAAGACCGGCTTGAAGCCGGTATGGGCTGCCGCCGCAGCCAAAACGTCGAAATTAAGTCCGGCCTGGGCGAACATCGCGCGCGCCGCCTCAGCCGTAATCCAGCCTTCGATCGCCGCGCGACCCTCATCGCCGTCCGCGCTTGCGCGCTCGAGCTGCGGCCCCGTCGAGCTGTTGACGACCACATCCCAGCCGTACGCGGCCGCCGCGGCGTCGTGGATCAACAAAACGCCGCCGGCGCCCTGCCGGGCAGCTTCCTCGATTTTGTACTTCCAGCGGCCGTAATAGGTCATGGCGCCGCCCTTGAATACTTTGGGATCCTTCGCGGCGAAGCCCGGATCGTTGGCCAACACGACCACGGTCTTGCCTCGAACATCGACTGCGTTATAGTCGTTCCAAGCGTATTCCGGCGCGACAATGCCGTAGCCCACGAACACAAGATCGCTTTGCCGCAGCTGCGCGGCCGGGAGCGCGCGCTTGGTCCAAATCACCATATCTTTGCCGTAGGCGAGCGCGCGCGCGGCGCCGCGCCCGGATATGGTCAGCGACGCATCCGCGCCGGCGCGAATTTCGAGCAGCGGCACTTGCTGCAAATAGCTATCGCCATTGCCCGGCTTCAGACCCAGTTTGCG
Source organism: Gammaproteobacteria bacterium (assembly GCA_003132425.1). GTDB lineage: Bacteria > Pseudomonadota > Gammaproteobacteria > Steroidobacterales > Steroidobacteraceae > Bog-1198. The sequence continues at coordinate 15,642 of PKXS01000060.1, forward strand.
AAACTGCTCGACGAGATACGCAACTGTCTTTTCCCCTCCTGGCGTGCCGGGCTTGCGGCCCTCGAACTCATCGGACGCCAACACGCGGATGCCCTCTCGATAACCCGCCTCGTCGATGTCCGTGGAGGGCGGCGGTACCACTCGCGTAGCGCAGGCTCCCAGCACCAGGGAGACCGCGCATGGGAGCGCCACTCGAGCAACCCAACTCCGCATGATTTCGCGCACTCCTCGAGGTCAGCGTCCGCGCGGCCAATGCATGATGATGACACCCAGCAGGCACAAGAGCGTCGCAACATGCGCCCAGCCGCGCCACGGGCGGCGTTTCGTCTGTCCGAGGAAACTACCGGCGCTGGCTGCTGTCAATATGGTGAATGCGCTTAAGTTCCATGCGAGCTGCGGCAGTTCGCGCGACAGTTCCGGGTGTTCGCCGGCTAGGATACAGAACACGATCAGGACGGCTCCGAGGCCAAAGGTGATCGACGCGGCCGAGCCCAGTAGGATTCCGATCAAAACAGTGAACGGACGCATATCCTCGGGCTCATATACACTTGGCTTGCGGCACAGGCTGCTCTAGCCTTGAATGGATCGGGAATCAAAGTTTACAGGAGAACGGGTACGGTGATGACTATTAGGCATTGGGCCAATCGCTCGCGCTTGATAACCGGCATTGCCGTCTGCGCGAGTGCGGTCGGACTTGCGGCGTTGCTGGGGGCGGCGATGACGCCCCCGCCCACCCCCTCGGCGGCGGCGACCGTACTCGAACCCACCGACAGTGAGAATTACGTCGCGCGCCGCGTCGCCGACATCGTGGCGCGCGAGCATTACCGGCGCGCCCCCCTCGACGATCGCCTGTCCAGTTTGATTCTCGACCGCTACCTAGACGCGATCGACGGCGGCAGGAGCTATTTTTACGCGAGCGACATCGCCGAATTCGAACGCTATCGTTACGAGCTCGACGACGCGATCAAGGCCGGCGATGTCGAGCCCGCATTCGCGATTTTCCGCCGTTATCAGCAGCGCAGCCGCGAGCGGATGAATTACGCAATCGACCTGCTGGCGAAGAAGCCTGATTTCGACATCGACGAGTCATTCAATTTCGACCGCGAAAAGGAACCCTGGCCGGCGAACACGGCCGAGATGAATGAATTGTGGCGCAAACGCGTGAAGAACGACGCGTTATCGCTCGTGATCACCGGTAAAACATGGCCGGAGGCGGCGGACATTCTGCACAAACGCTACGAGCACGTGGCGAAGCGCATGGATCAAAGTAAACCGGAAGACGTGTTCGAGGCGTTCATGAATGCCTTCGTATTGTCCTTGGATCCGCACTCGAATTACTTTTCGGCGCGCAACTCCGAGGAATACAACATTCAAATGAGCCTGAGCTATGAGGGCATCGGTGCTTCGCTGCAGTTGACGGACGATTACGTCACCGTCATCGACGTCATTGCCGGCGGCCCGGCCGCAATCAGCGGCAAGCTCGCCGCGAACGACCGCATCACCGCTGTCGGCGAAGGCAAGACCGGCGAGCTGACGGACGTGATCGGCTGGCGCTTGGACGATGTGGTGCAAAGGATTCGCGGCCCGGGCGGCACGGTCGTGCGGCTTCAGCTATTGCCCGCGGGCGCCGCCCCTGGCTCAGCCCAAAAAGTGGTCGAGTTCACACGCAACCGCGTATCGCTCGACGCACAGGCCGCTCACAAGACGCTGCTCACCGTGCAGCGCAACGGCCACGACNNGCTTCTACCAGGACTACGACGCCAGTCGTGCCGGTGTAAAGGACTTCCGCAGCACGACGCGGGATGTGCAGCGCCTGATCAGCGAATTGCGCAAGGACGGTGCCGACGTGCTGATCATGGACCTGCGGGCAAACGGCGGCGGCTATCTGCCGGAGGCCGAGTCGCTGACCGGTCTGTTCATCGACCGAGGACCCGTCGTACAGCTGCGCGACACCACGGGACGCATC
>PKXS01000069.1 GCA_003132425.1 Gammaproteobacteria bacterium
TCGAGAACATCAACTGGCATCTTGAGCAGGGCGAGGCGGTGGAGCCGGCGATTTTGGCCGGAGCGCAGCAGATCGCGCTGCCAGCGTTGGTATCGACACTGGCGATCTGCATCGTGTTCGTGCCCATGTTTCTTCTGGCCGGCATCGCGAAATTCCTGTTCGTGCCCCTGGCCGAAGCGGTCGTCTTCGCCATGCTCGCTTCCTATCTGCTGTCGCGCACCCTCGTGCCCACGCTGTCTAAATATTGGCTGCAGGCGCACGATGAAAAAGCGGCCGGGCCGCCGCCGGGCCTCTTGAAGCGATTCCAGATGCGCTTCGAGAAGGGATTTGAGAAGGTGCGCGAGCGCTACCACGGGCTTCTTGAGATTGCGCTCAAGAACGACAAGCGCTTTGCGGCGATTTTTCTTGCTGCGATGGTGGGCTCCGCGATTCTGGCCTTTCCCTTCGGCACCTATCTGCCGGGGCTCGGTCAGGACTTCTTCCCGACGGTGGACTCGGGCCAGATCAAGCTGCACCTGCGCGCCCGCACGGGGCTGCGCATCGAGGAGACAGCCGCACTTTGCGACGCGGTCGAGGCGCACATCCGCCAGATCATCCCCGCCGCCGAACTCTCTAGCATCGTCGACAACATTGGGCTGCCGTACAGCGGCATCAACATAGCGCTGAGCGACTCCGCCACGGTGGGGCCCATGGACGGGGAAATATTGATTTCCTTGAACAAGAAGCACACTCCGACCGCGAAACTCATTGCCAGATTGCGCCGCGAACTGCCCAAGCGGTTCGCCGAGCTGCAGTTCTTCTTCCAACCCGCCGACATCGTCGATCAAGTGCTGAATTTCGGTCAACCGGCGCCGATCGATGTGAGGATTTCGGGGCCGGATCAGTCCGAGGCCTACGCGCTTGCCTCAACCATCGCCCGCGCCCTGACGCGGGTGCCGGGCGTCGTCGATTCGCACGTGTTTCAGGTGCCCGACGCACCCGCGCTCACCGTAGACTTGGACCGCGCGCTCGCGACCGAGGCAGGAATCACTCAACAGGAGGCGGCCAACAACGTGCTCGTGGCCACGAACTCAAGCGCCCAATCGGCGCCGAACTTTTGGGTCGATCCGCGCAACAACGTCAGCTATCCCTTGGTGGTCCAGATCCCGCCGTATCGCATCAGATCGTCGCAAGATCTGCAGACCATGCCGGTGACCTCGGGCGTAGCCGCGGAACGGGGGCAACTGCTGGTGAATCTCGCCGCGTTCGGGCGCAAGACGGTTCCGTTGGCCGCCTCACAGCTGAATATCCGGCCGGTGTTCGATGTGCACGCCAACGTGCAGGGGCGCGATCTGGATTCCGCGGCGCGGGATATCGACAAGGTTCTGGCCGCGCATCGCCCGGATGCGTCGAAGCCCTTGACGGTCACTTTGAGCGGCCAAGTACAGACCATGCGCGAGAGCTACGACGGCCTGTTCACGGGCATTGCGCTTGCAATCATTCTGGTCTATTTGTTTCTCGTCATGAATTTCCAGAGTTGGATCGATCCGCTGATCGTGCTCATGGCCGTGCCATTTGCCTTAGGCGGGGTGCTCTGGATGCTGTTCCTGTCGCAGACGCCCATGAGCGTGCCGGCGCTCATGGGTACTTTAATGTGCATCGGATTGACGACGGCCAACAGCATATTGGTGGTCAGCTTTGCGAACCAGCGCATGGCCGCGGGCGATGACGCGCTGCGCGCGGCGGCTACCGCGGGCTACACCCGCTTGCGGCCGGTGTTGATGACTGCGGGCGCAATGATCCTCGGCATGGTGCCGATGGCATTGGGCCTGGGAGAGGGCGGCGAGCAGAACGCGCCTTTGGGAAGAGCGGTGATCGGCGGATTGCTGTTTGCGACTTTCGCGACGCTTATCTTTGTGCCCACGATGTATCGGCTGCTGCGCCGCCGTTCGAGCGCCGTTGCCGATTCGCCAGTTATAGGTAAAGCCAATGCAACCACATGACGCGCCGCCCGGCGAATTCCCCGACGATATTGCTAGAGAGGAACACGGCACGGTCTCAACGGAGTTCGATTCCGACACCGGCCGCCGCTTGAAGCGCGGCGCCGTCATCGCGGCCGTGATATTGCTGATCGGCTTCGTGGCGGTGCGGGTAGTCCGGTTTTTCGACGAGCGCGGCATCGCAAAGGCTGGAGAAATAGCCTATTCCGCGCCGCCGCCGGTGGATGTCGTCGTCGCCCGCCCGGTCTCCGCCGGCCAGGACTTGGTGCTTCCCGGTCAGACCGCGGCATGGTTCGAGAGTACGATTTACTCGCGGGTCAACGGCTACGTGGCGAAGTGGTTGGTGGACATCGGCGATCACGTCAAGAAGGGCCAGGTGCTCGCAATCATCGAGACGCCGGAACTCGATGCGCAGCTGAGCGCGGCGCGGGCGCAATTGAAGGCATCGGAGGCTCAGGTTGCCGCGCGCGCCGCCGAGGCGGAGTTCGCCAAGAGCACGAATGAACGCTGGCGCGACTCTCCGAAGGGCGTCGTGTCCGATCAGGAGCGAGCAGAGAAGAAAGCGGATTACGAAAGTGCGGCGGCGCGGTTATACGCGGCCGATGCGCAGGTCACGCTCGACCGCGCGCGGGTCGATCAGTACAACGCATTGGCTGAATTCAAACAGGTCAAGGCGCCTTTCGAGGGCACGATTACCGAGCGCAAGATCGATATCGGCAATCTGGTCAACGCCGGCAGCGCATCGACGACCACCCCGTTGTACCGGATGAGCCAAACCGATCCCCTACGCGTGTTCGTGGACGTGCCGCAGAACGCGGCCGGAGAATTGATGAAGGCGGGCATACCGGCGGATATCCGCGCGACGGGTTATCCCGCCGGCGCCTTTGCCGGGAAAATTGCCCGCTCCGCCGAGGCGATCAACACTCAGGCGCGAACGATGCGAGTGGAAGTGGATATGCCGAACGCCAATCATGCGCTGGTTCCGGGCATGTATGTGACGGTGGCATTCAGGCTTCAGCCCAAAGGATCGGTGGAAATTCCCGCCGCCGCACTGATGTTTCGTCCCGGCGGCGCGCAAGTCGCGCGGGTGGGCGCCGACGGCAAGATTGCCTTTACGAGCGTCACGATCGCCCGGGACAACGGCAGCATGGTGGAGCTGGCCTCCGGCGTCAACGCAGGCGATCGCTTGGTATTGAACATCAGCAGCCAGATTGCTTCGGGTGAAGCGGTTCAAGTGAACGGCAGCGGCGCCGCGGCCGCAAATCCGTCCGTCGCAAAGCACTGAAGGAGCGCATCGTGAAGATTTTGCGGCCGATTGCAGTGGGATTGACGGTGTGCCTGGGCGCCTGCGCGGTGGGTCCGTCGTACCGCACCCCGCGGCCCGATACGCCCGCGGATTTCGCCGCGACGGTTCCCGAACGCTCATCGGCCGCGACTCAGGCCGCGGCGGCCGGTCCGGATCTGGCGACCTGGTGGCGTGCGCTGAATGATCCGGAGCTGAACTCTCTGGTCGAGCGTGCCATCAAATCCAATCCGGATTTGGAAATCGCGTTGACCCGCCTGCAGCAAGCGCGGACTTATGAAACCGTCGTGCTCGGCTACGCATTGCCGGAGGTGGATGCCAGCGCAGCCGCCGGCCGGGGCACGGGAACCGACCTGACCCGCGGTCGCGCCGAGCAGGCCCTGGTGTCGGCGGACAACACCGACGGTCTGCAGCACGTCAACACCATCGCCGGTTTCGACGCCGTTTGGGAACTCGACGTGTTCGGGAAATACCGGCGCGCGGTCGAGGCCGCGCACTACGAAATCCAAGCCGCCGCGGCGGCGCGCTATGGCGTTCTGACTTCGGTGGTCGCCGACGTGGTGCGCGCCTATGTGGACCTGCGCGGATTTCAGATACAGGCCGGCATCTTGCATAAGGCAAGCGATGTGCTCGGCGAGTCGTTGCGCATCGTGAAAATCCGCTATGAGCGCGGCATCGTCAACGAGCTGGATGTGGCGCTGGCGACTCGGGAGCTGGCGACAATCGACGCGCAGATCGCGCCCGTGGATGCTCAGGTCAGCGCAGCGCAATATGCGCTGGCGGTGCTCATAGGCGAATATCCGGAACGCATCGTTCAGGAACTGACGAAGCCCGACCTGATTCCGTCAATGCCGGGACCCGTCGCGCCCGGCGTTCCCTTGGGTCTTTTGAAACGCAGGCCGGATATTCAGCAGGCTGAGCGCGAACTGGCCGCATCGACGGCGCGCATCGGCGTCGCCACCGCCGATCTCTTTCCCCAAGTGGCCCTGGTCGGCGCGATCGGTTCGCAGGGACAGGGATGGGGCACGGCTCCGAGCATCGGTAAGCACATTTGGTCATTTGGACCCGCCGCGGTTTGGCCGCTCCTGGACTTCGGCGCGCTCGATGCCGAGGTGGATATCGCTCACCTGGAAACTCACGCGAGTTTGGTCGCCTATCGAAGAACGATCTTCAACGCCGTTCGGGAAGTGGACACTGCGATCATGTCCTATTCGGCACAGCAGTCACGCTTGCAGAGTTTGAGCGAGGCCATCCTCGCCGGCCAACGCGCCGTCGATCTGGCGACCGAACGTTACAACCGCGGCTTGACGGATTTCCTCAACGTCGTCGATGCCGAACGCCAGTTCTATGACATCCAGGAACAGTACGTGACGGCACAAGTCGCCGAAGGCGAGCAGTTCGTGCAGCTTTACAAGAGCCTTGGCGGCGGCTGGCAGAATTATCAGTCGGTCCCGGCCATACGGCGACCGCAACCGGCCATCATCGCGGCGTTTCGCCGCACGCTGAGCAGTTCGGCGCCCTGATCCGATGCCGGTGCCGTCAGCGGAGACCGGCTTGCCGGTGCCGCTGTCCACCCACAGGCTTCGTCGTGTGCTCGGTCCTGTGCGGCCTGTCGACCGATCTGTTCGAACTGGTCGTCTTCACCGCCGGCCGGCGCCGTTCCGCCCGGGTTGGGGTCTCATGGCCCCGAATCGGCCATGAGACCCCTGAACTCAATCGGGTCGATCGATTAGAAGGAGAACCGTACGCCGATCGTCGGATCGACCATGGTCGTGTTCAGGTACCCGTTGGCGAGGCCATGCGACACGTTCGACCACATGGCGCCCGCATAGGAGTCGAAGCGCTTGGTGAAGTGATAGTCGAGCGACACGGATAGCGCGTGGAAGTTTCCGCTGCAGGAGCCGGCGACCACAGTCGAGCAGCCTGCATCGGCGCCGCTCGCGTAAGAAAATTGCCTTTCTCCGTAATAGGCGATCGCGGCGGTGAATTGCGGTGTCACCGAATATCGGGCGCCCAACCAGTACACGTTCAGTTGCTTGTCGCCCTTCTCATAGGCCTTATTGTTCACGGCACCCAGCACGTATCCGCCGATATCGTCGAATCCCGGACCCAGGGGGATCGAGGGATTCATGTAGGTGATGTGCTGGAAGCCGCCGTAGAGGGCCACGNNGCTGGAAGCCGCCGTAGACGGTCACGGGGACCACCGGGGCGAGGGCGTACGAGGCCATGGCTCCGTACGAGGCGTTGTCCGAAACCGTGCCGGCAACGGAGTTCTGCGAAGAGAGGTTCAACGCTCCCAAGGCCGCCACCTGATCGGCGCTCAAAGTACTCGCGGAAATCGCATCGCGCATCTTGGTGTAGAACGCATCGACGGACGCACCCGCGAACTCCGCACCCAGCGCCACCTCAAACCCGGAGAAAGCCTCGCCGCTGCCGCCGGCGGCATAGTTCGCCGCCGACGAGCCCTGGGTTTTGTACTGCGCGCCGACGTGGAACATGTTGAGAAAGTTGCCGGCGTACTTGATCGAACCGTCGAGGCGCCGGTCCTCCGTGTCGCCGCCTCCGGCCGGAGTGCCGGACAATCCGAGCAGCGAGAACGCATATGAGGTCTGCTGCGGATCGTATTTGGCTATGAGGTCCGCGAGCGTCGTATTCTGACGGCCGAACGTGAACGTGCCCCAGGTGCGAGAGCTGAAACCGACGAAGGCCTGCTCGAACGGCTGACCGGCGATGCTCGAATCGATGTTCGTGCNNCTGCGCGTCGAGCGCGCGGCCGTTGTTCTGAGCCACCGATTTCAGGGCGTCGGTGATCTGGCCCGACGCAGGATTGAAATAGCTCTCGAGCTTGAACACGGCCGACCAATCCAGGAAGTTCAACGGCTCTTTGCCCTGCAGGCCGATTCGCGATTGGCTCATGCCGTTCGAGGTGAAGCCCGACACGGAATTGTTGCTGTTCTTCTGCACGATGTCCGAACCGCCCGAGATGAAATAGTTGCTAAAGGGCGCGCCGTGGGTTTCATACTGAAAATCCGCGTCAACGACGCCGTAGAGAGTGATGCCGTGCCAGGTCAGGCTTTCATCCGCCGGTGCCGGAGGAGCGGTCGGCGACGCGGTCTGCGCCTGCGCGGCGCTTCCCGCCACCAGCAGGGCGCCGGCCAGGAGGCTTCCTCCCAGATGCGAAAGTCCGCGACGGCCGCCGGCTCGATTGAGCTTCATCGCAGCGACGATGATCGAGTTGAAATTCATCACATTGAACTCCATTGGTATTGATACGGTTGTTGTATTCGGGCCACACGGAAGCGCAGTTACCAGCTACTTCGGACCGTCACGTCTTGTCTAATTTCGACTGCATCGGTTCTCGCGGCGCCGCTCGGCGTCTTGCCAGTAAAGACCCGCCACTCAGATTCGTTCGCCGTTGATTCGTTCTGGGCTGATAAGACTTTGCTTTTCGCGCTTCGTTGCGTTAAGCCCACCCTCTATTCAGGGCCTGCTCACTATAATTCGCCTCGAATATTACATCCATATGACACGCGATGCCACTCTCGCCACAAAAGGCCGGCTGCGGGGATCTGGACATCCTGGCTGCCGGCGCGCGCAGGGGGCTGCAGACGCCGTCGCCCGGCGCTACGCAGCGCTCAATTGTTGAGCTGCAGCTGCACTGCAGCTGAACTGCGCTACGGTAGCTGTCACATGAACTGCAAGCGAATGGCGTGTTTGCAACACCCGCGGGCTTGGATCAGCCACGCCTTGATTGGAGCAATCGGTTATCGGGAGTTATCGATGGACAGCAGATTCTGCACGTCGGTCACGCCCGGCGCCTGCTCCGCGATGCTCCCAGCTTCCGCGATCTGGTAGGGCGTGGATACCAGACCCCTCAGGTAAACCACGCCGTGGGTGGTCTGTACGCTGATCAGGTTTGGAACTCCGAGTGCGGGGCTCTGCGCCAGAAGAGCGCGCACCTGAGCACTGATCTTGGCGTCCGCGGGGCACTCGCGCAGCCCGCACCTGCCGAACGCGGCACATCCCGTCAGAGCCGCCGCCAGGCAGATCCACAGCGCCGCGGCGCGCATCGATGCGCGCATCCGAAATGCCGCTGGTTGCCGTTGGGTAGTGATGTTAGCAAAACTCCTGGCTGCCGCCGCCTCTAGCATAGCGCGCTAGAGGGGCTCCCATTGATGCAGATGGCAGCCGGTGCCGGGACGGCGGTAGAATGCGCGTCGATCCGATGCCCGACGCTCGGGCGGCGGCGGATACCTTGGCTGGAGGAGGTTCTCGCGATGAATAATGCGGATAAGACGCGCGGCGGGTGGAGCTGGTGGTACCTGCTCTTCGTCATCCAGTTCGTCGTCATACTCTGGCCGCCTCTCTACAATAAAATCGCGCCCACTTTCATGGGCATTCCATTCTTCTACTGGTTCCAGATGCTCTGGGTCATCGTCAGCGCAGTATTTACTGCGGTCGTCTATCTAGCCACCGCCGACTGATTCAAGCGCCGCCTCGCCGGGATCCGAGACTCACAAGAAGCAAGACTAAAACTGGGGATAGCCGTGCAGGATGTCAACTGGATTGCGCTGAGTATTTTCGTTGCAATGTTCGGCTTCATTTCTTGGTTGGGTTTCGCCGCCGCCCGCTGGCGTAAAGGCGATCTGGATTTGCTGCACGAGTGGGGGCTGGGCGGACGGCGCTTCGGCACGCTCATCACGTGGTTCCTGGTCGGCGGCGACGTCTACACCGCCTATACCTTCATTGCGGTCCCCGCGCTGGCTTTCGGCGCCGGCGCGGTCGCGTTCTTCGCAGTGCCGTATACGATCATCATCTATCCCATCTTGTTCCTCGTCTTTCGCCGCCTCTGGCATGTCTGTAAAAATCACGGCTACATCACCGCGGGCGATTTCGTGCGCGGCCGGTTCGGAAATCGCTGGCTGGCGCTGGCGGTAAGCATTGCCGGAATCGTCGCGACGATGCCGTACATCGCCTTGCAGCTTCTCGGCATCCAGGTCGTCATCGGCGCGCTCGGCATCTCCGGGACGGGGCTTGCGGCCGATCTGCCGCTTATCATTGCCTTTACGGTGCTGGCCGCGTTCACGTACTCGAGCGGACTTCGCGCGCCGGCGTCGATCGCGATAGTCAAAGACGTCCTGATCTATATCACGGCTTTGGCGGCAGTCATCGTCATCCCGATCGAGCTGGGCGGTTTTGGCAAAATATTTTCGGCCGTTCCGGCACAGAAGCTTCTATTGGCGGTTCCCGGACCGCATACCACCGGTGCTTACAGCGCCTATGCGACCTTGGCGCTCGGCTCCGCCCTGGCGCTCTTCCTCTATCCGCACTCGCTCACGGGGATCTTGAGCGCCAGCAGCGGCCGGGCCATCCGCCGCAACGCGGCGATGCTGCCCGGTTACACCTTCATGCTGGGCCTGCTTGCCCTGTTCGGTTTCTTCGTGATCGCCGCCGGGGTCGATAAGCTTCCTGAATACGCCGGCGGCTTCAAGCAGTTCGGCAATAATTTTGCGGTGCCGGCGCTATTGCTCCACAGCTTTCCGTCCTGGTTCGTCGGCATCGCTTTTGCTGCAATCGGCATCGGCGCGCTGGTGCCGGCCGCCATCATGTCGATCGCCGCGGCGAACCTGTACACGCGCAATATTCACCGTGAGTTCATCAATAAGAATCCGACCGACAAGCAGGAAGCGCATGTGGCGAAGCTGGCGTCGCTGATCGTTAAGTTCGGCGCGCTGGTATTCATCCTGTTCGTGCCGACGAAATACGCCATTAATCTGCAGCTGCTGGGCGGCATCTGGATCATCCAGACGCTGCCTCCCGTGATGCTTGGCGTGTATACGCGCTGGTTCAACGACTGGGCGCTTCTTGCCGGATGGGCCGCCGGAACGTTTGCGGGCACGTCGATGGCTGTCGCGACTCACCTTACGCCGACCTATCCGCTCGCCTTGGGCGGCCACGCGTTCCCGGGCTACACCGCCGTGTTCACGCTCCTCCTCAACTTGGGCGTGGCCATCGTGCTGACACCGCTGTTCAATGCGATGAGCGGCCGGCGCGCGCCGATCGACGAGACTGTCGCGGCCGATTACCACGCCTGAGAGGACGGGTACTGCGCGCAAACGCGGCACCTGCCTCTAGTCCAAAACTCATCCATTGCCAAACCCCATGCGCTCGACGCACGAATCGCAGCGCGCCTGTCAATTAATTTTTCTTAACCGGGAGGCGTCACAAGAAAGACACATTCAGCCTCGATAATTCCGGGTTAGTCTCAGGCATGAGCGATTGTGAATTTGCGCCTGAGCCGGCGTTCAAACTGGAGAGGTGCAAATGAAAATTCTCGCGCGTTTTGTACTCATGGGAGCCGCGATTTGCCTGAGCATGGCCGCGATGGCGGCCGATATCTCGGGCGCCGGCGCCACGTTCCCGTACCCGGTTTACGCCAAATGGGCGGATGCCTATCGGAAACTAAGCGGAGTCGGCCTCAATTATCAGTCCATCGGCTCCGGCGGCGGCATCAAGCAGATCAAGGCCAAGACGGTGACGTTTGGGGCCTCCGACATGCCCTTGAAGCCCGACGATCTGAAGGCTGGCGGATTGATGCAATTTCCCATGATCATCGGCGGCGTCGTACCGGTGGTGAATATCAAAGGTATTCAGCCCGGCCAGCTGCGCTTGGACGGCGCCACGGTCGCGAGCATTTACTTGGGCGATATCACTCAATGGAACGACCCGCGGATCAAACGGCAGAATCCCAAATTGGCACTGCCAGGCACGGCAATTGCGCCGATATTCCGCTCGGATGGTTCCGGCACCAATTTTCTGTTCACCGATTACCTGTCCAAGGCGAGTCCTAAATTCAAGTCCACCATTGGCGCCGCCCCCTCGGTGCAATGGCCGGCCGGCATCGGCGCCAAGGGCAACGAGGGCGTGGCCAACATGACGACCCAAACCGACGGTGCCATCGGCTACGTGGAGTACGCCTACGCGAAGCAGAACAAAATGGCGTACACCTTGCTGACCAACAAGGCCGGCAACGCCGTGGCGCCGAGCGCCGAGTCCTTTCAGGCCGCGGCCTCGAGTGCCGATTGGGCCCATTCGGACGCCTATTATCTGATTTTGACCGACCAGCCGGGCGCCGGGAGTTGGCCAATTACCGGCGCAAGCTTTATTCTGATGTACAAGGAACCGGGCGATGCGGCCGCGGTGGACGCGGCATTGAAGTTCTTCGCTTGGGCCTACCAGGATGGCGCTACCATGGCGGCAGAGCTTGATTACGTGCCGCTGCCCGCGCCGTTGATTGCACAGGTGAAAAAATCCTGGCGCTCGGAAATCAAATCGGGCGGCCGTCCGGTGTGGAGCGAAAAATAGCGGGAGCAAAGCTGACATCGTGGCGATCATCGATCCGAGGCACGCCGCAAAGCAGTTGATCTACGAGAGAATCTTCCGCTCGGCGACTCTGAGCGCGGCGGTCCTGGTGTTGTTGATTCTCGGCGGCGTTTTCATTTCCCTGCTCGGGGGGGCGTGGCCGGCCGTCTCGCACTTTGGGTTCTCCTTCGTCACCCGCGAGATCTGGAACCCGGTGACCGATGAATACGGCGCGCTGGCGCCGATATACGGCACGGTCGTCACATCTCTGATCGCCATGGCCCTTGCGGTGCCGACAGGCTTCGGCATCGCACTTTTCTTAACCGAATTGTGCCCTCCCTTGTTGAAGCGGCCGATCGGCGTCGCGGTGGAGCTGCTGGCCGCCGTGCCGAGCATCATCTTCGGAATATGGGGACTGTTCGTGCTGGCCCCGGTGCTGCAGCGGCACGTTCAGCCTTGGTTGATCGAACACATCGGCCCTGTCCCGGGCGTAGGCAAATTGTTCATGGGGCCGCCCTTCGGCATCGGCATTCTGACGGCGGGCCTGGTGCTGGCGATCATGGTATTGCCGTTCATTGCGGCCACTATGCGCGATGTGTTCGACACGGTGCCCCCTATGCTCAAGGAATCGGGGTATGGGCTGGGAGCCACGACCTGGGAAGTCATGTGGCACGTGGTGGTGCCGCATTCGAGAGTGGGCATTGTCGGTGGCGTCATGTTGGGCCTCGGCCGCGCGCTGGGCGAGACCATGGCCGTTACTTTCGTCATCGGCAACGCGCACAGAATCAGCTCATCGCTGCTGGCGCCGGGTACGACCATTTCTTCGTCGATCGCCAATGAATTCACCGAAGCGGTCGGCGATCTGTACACCTCGTCGCTGATCGCGCTGGGACTATTGCTGTTCATCATTACATTCACCGTAATCGCCGCGGCGCAGGCCATGTTGCGCAGACTCGAGCGGCGAGCAGCGTCGTCGGTATGAATCGACGGCTGTTCCGTAAGCTGAAGAACGGGGCCTTTCTGGCGATGTCGTTGATTGCCACGTTGACCGGGCTCGCTTGCTTGGCGGCTATCCTCTGGACTCTCGTCTCCCACGGTGTCGCCGGAATGTCCTGGCACCTGTTCACGCAGACGACGCCTCCGCCCGGAGGGCAGGGCGGATTGCTCAATGCGCTGTACGGCAGCGCCGTGATGACGCTTCTCGGCATTCTGATCGGATCGCCGATCGGGATTCTCGCCGGGACCTATCTCGCGGAATACGGGCGCAAATCGCGTTTGAGCACCGCGATTCGCTTCATAAACGATGTGCTCCTGAGCGCTCCCTCGATTATCATCGGGCTGTTCATCTACGAGATCGTCGTGGTTCCGATGGGTCATTTTTCCGCAATTGCCGGGGCGCTTGCACTGGCGGTGATCGCGATTCCGGTCACTTTGAGAACCACGGAGGACATGCTCAACTTGGTGCCGCTCGGCATGAAGGATTCGTCGGCCGCGCTCGGCGCGTATCCGTGGCGCACCACGTTGAGTGTCCTGTATCCGGCCGCCAGGAGCGGCATCGTCACGGGTCTGCTGTTGGCGATCGCGCGCATCAGCGGCGAGACGGCGCCGCTGCTGTTCACGGCGCTCAACAATCAATTCTGGAGCAACGATCTCAATGCCCCGATGGCCAATCTCCCGGTGGTCATTTTTCAATTCGCTTTGAGTCCCTACAAGGACTGGCAGAACCTCGCTTGGGCGGGCGCGTTGATCATCACCGTCACCATACTGGTGCTCAGCATTTCCGCGCGCGTGCTGCTTGCCTTGCTGCAAACGGAAAGGGGTTCCGGAAGATGATGCCGTCGGCAAAACCGCCGAAGCATTTGAAGCTGCGAGGGCCGTTTCCCGCAGTCGCGCCGCCCGCGCCCGTGAATGCGGGGCCGCCGAAAATCGAGACCCGGTCGCTGAATTTTTTCTACGGCGATTTGCAATCCTTGCGCGACATCAATATGTCCCTGGCCGACCGTTCCATCACGGCGTTTATCGGCCCGTCCGGTTGCGGAAAATCGACGCTGCTGCGCGTATTGAATCGGATGTACGCCTTGTATCCCAATCAACGCGCCGAGGGCGAGGTATTGATCGGCGGCAAGGATATTATGGGCGCGGCGGTGGATGTCGCGCAGCTAAGGTACCGCGTCGGGATGGTGTTCCAAAAGCCGACGCCGTTTCCGATGTCGGTTTACGACAACGTGGCTTTCGGCCTAAGACTTGCCGGTGGAATTCACGGCGCCGGCCTGAAGGCTCGGGTCGAATCGGCGCTGCGGGACGCGGCGATTTGGGACGAAGTCAAGGATAAGCTGAGCGCCGACGGCAGAAGCTTATCCGGCGGCCAACAGCAACGCCTGTGCATCGCCCGCGCGATCGCCGTGCAGCCCGAAGTGCTGCTGCTCGACGAACCGACGGCGGCGCTCGATCCGATCTCAACGTTGAGGGTCGAGGAGACGCTGCAGGCGCTGCGCGAGAAGTATTGCATCGTCGTGGTCACCCACAATCTGCAGCAAGCCGCTCGCGTGTCCAATGTCACGGGATTTTTGTATTTGGGCGAGCTCGTGGAAATAGGTCCCTCGAGCGAGATATTTACTTCGCCGAAAAATCGCAAAACCGACGACTACATCACCGGGCGCTTCGGCTAAGAAAGCGTGAATCAAATGCCGGAGCCCCCGAGCCTTGATAGCGATGCCGTGCCGCCGCCGCCGTCCGCCGAAACCGCCTCGGTTCGCGACAGGGTGCACGACCCGCTGATGACGGCGCGTGGCGTGAACGTGTACTACGGCGACAAGCACGCCGTGAGAAACGTCAGCCTCGACATCGGGCGCAATCAAGTGCTTTCGATGATCGGCCCCTCGGGGTGCGGAAAGTCCACATTCTTGCGCTGCCTCAATCGGATGAACGACACCATTGCAAGCGCACGGGTCGATGGGTCGATAACGCTCGACGGCCAGGATATCTACGATCGCAAACAGGACGTGGCGCAGTTGCGGGCGCGCGTCGGCATCGTGTTCCAAAAGCCGACGCCTTTTCCGCAGTCCATTTACGCGAATGTTGCCTATGGCCCGCGAATCCATGGGCTGACCAAGAGCCGCAGCGACCTGGATGAATTGGTGACCACCAGCCTGCAGCGTGCGGGTTTGTGGGACGAGGTCAAGGACCGCTTATCGCAGCCCGGCACGAGTCTTTCCGGCGGCCAACAACAGCGGCTGTGCATCGCGCGCACGATTGCCGTGAATCCCGAAGTCATTCTCATGGACGAGCCGACCTCCGCGCTCGATCCGATTGCCAGCGCCAACATCGAGGATTTGATCGACGAGTTTCGCGCGAATTACGCCATTGTGATCGTGACTCACAACATGCAGCAGGCGGCGCGGGTTTCGCAGCGCACCGCATACTTTCACCTCGGCGACCTGGTCGAAATCGGCCCCACCGATTTGCTGTTTACCAACCCGCAGCAAAGGCTCACCGAAGATTACATCACCGGACGATTCGGCTAGTCGATGTTGCGCAGCAACTCATTCAGTGAAGTCTTGGCGCGGGTCTGCGCATCCACGCGCTTGACGATCACCGCGCAGGCGAGGCCGTACTTGCCGTCCTTGGACGGCAGGGTCCCGGGAACAACAACGGCTCCGGCGGGTACCCTTCCGTAGAGGATCTCGCCGCGTTCGCGATCGTAAATGCGCGTGCTTTGTCCGATGAAAACGCCCATCGAGACCACCGCGCCGGCTTCGACGACTACGCCTTCGACGATCTCGGATCGCGCACCGATGAAGCAATCATCCTCGATGATCGTCGGGCTTGCCTGCAGCGGCTCCAACACGCCGCCGATGCCGACGCCGCCGGACAGGTGCACGTTCTTGCCGATCTGCGCGCAGGAGCCGACCGTCGCCCAGGTATCGACCATGGTCCCGGAATCCACATACGCGCCGATATTGACGTAGCTGGGCATCAACACCACATTGGCGGCAATGAAGGCGCCGCGCCGCACCGTCGCGGGGGGCACTACGCGCACGCCGGATGCCGCAAATTGCGCGGCATTCCAGCCGCCATACTTCAGGGGCACCTTGTCGAAGAAGCGCAGCTCACCGCTTTGCGTCGGAGTGTTCTCCGCGATCCTAAAGGACAGCAGTACCGCCTTCTTGAGCCACTCGTTCACACGCCACGAGCCTGCGTGCTTCTGCGCTACCCGCAGGCTCCCGGCATCGAGCAAATCGAGCGCGGTATCGACCGCAGCGCGAACCTGCGGCGATGCGTTCTTCGGCGTGATCTGCGCCCGTATCTCATAGGCCGCTTCGACGGTCGCGCGTAACTCCTCGTTCGGCATAAGTTCTTGCTACGCGCGCGCCATGTCGCGCCGATCGAGCGCCAGCACCAGCGACTCTTGCACTCGCCGGCACGCCTCGTCTTGCAACAGCCGGCCGTCCGAATCGGTGATATAAAATACGTCCTCGGCCCGCTCGCCGACGGTCATGATCTTGGCGCCGTTGATCGCGATGTGCTCGGCTTTGAATACTTTGCCCACCTCGGAGAGCAATCCGGGGCGATCCGCGGCGATCAATTCCAGTATGGTGCGGTTGTTGCGCGGGTCGAGCGTGAAATTGACCTGCGTCGGCGTCGAGAACATGCGTACCTGGCGCGGCGCGCGCCGGGTTACGGTCAACTCAGAGTCTTCGGATTGCTGCAAGGCGCGCCACAGGCCCCGCTCAATTTCCCGAATTCTTGCGGCATCGGCGATGACGGCGCCGCTATCTTCGAGCACGACGTAGGTCTCCAAGCTGAAACCGATGGCGCTCGAGACCAGACGCGCGTCCACGACATTGAGTCCCATCTGGTCCAGCACCGCGGTCGTCCGGGCGAAGCTGTGCAGCAGCAGCGGCGTGTAGGTGAGCACGGCAGTGCCGCCGCGATCCGCCAATTGCCGAATCGCAACCAGGGGCGCGTCGTCATCCGGATGGCGGCCGGCGAGCAACGTGGTCTGCCAGGCGATTTCCTCCGGCGTGAAGCGCAGGAAATATGCCTCGGTCCATTGCGACCAGACCTGCGAGATGACCTCCGGTTCGATCCTCGGCATCTGCGCGCGCGCTTGATCCTGGGTCTCGCGGATCAATTCCTCTTGGTCGACTGGAGTCTCGAGTCCGCGCCGCAGCGCCCGCTTCGTGCGCTCGTAGAACTCCTCGAACAGGCGCGCCTTCCATGCGTTCCACAGCTTGGGGTTGGTGCCGCGCACGTCGGCAACGGTAAGCACATACAAGTAATCGAGGTGCGCCTGATCGCCTACGCGGCGCGCGAAATCGTGAATGACGTCGGGGTCGCTAATATCCTTTTTCTGCGAGGTAATGGAAAGAATCAGATGATTTTTGACCAGCCACGCAACCAGACGAGCTTCATACCGGCCCAGCCCTTGCTCGAGGCAAAATGCCTCCGCGTCGACGGCGCCGAGCTCCGAGTGATCGCCGCCGCGCCCCTTGGCGATATCGTGAAACAGCGCCGCCAAATAGGCGAGTTCCTGGCGCGGCAGGGACTGCATGATTTGACTCAGGGCGGGGAATTCGTCGTTGAACTTCGGCATCGCCAAGCGGCGCAGATTGCTGACGACGAACAAGGTGTGCGCGTCCACCGTGTACGCATGGAAAAGATCGTATTGCATTCGGCCGACTACTCGCCCGAACGACGGAATGTAGCGGCCGAGCACGCCGTACAAATTCATTCGGCGCAGCTCGTGCGTGACGCCTACGGGCGCGCACAGTATTTCCATGAACAGACGATGATGACGCGGGTTTTGCCGGAATTCCTCGTCGATGAGCCCGATATGCGTGCCGATCAAGCGGATTGTTTCGGCTCGCACGCCGCGCACTTCGGGATGCTGCTGCAGCAACACGAACAGTTCCAGCAGCGCCGACGGGTATCGCGCGAAGACCTGCGGGTGAGTTACCTCCAAATAATCGTTGCGAATTTGGAAGAGCGCATTGATCGGCAGCGGCGCCGCGCTTTGCGTCAGAATGGCCTCGCGAAATAGCTGCAGCAGCATTTCGTTCAGCAGGCTCACGTCCATGACGGTGCGGTAATACTTCTGCATCAGCTGCTCGACCGCCAGCGTGAAACTGGCGTCCTCGTAGCCGAAAAGCTTTGCGAGCTTGATCTGGTAATCGAACAGCAGGCGGTCTTCGCGCCGGCCGGTGAGCACGTGCAGACCGAAGCGCACCTTCCATAGAAAGGACTGGCCGACTTTGAGCTTGCGCAATTCCTCGCGCGTCAGAAAGCCGTGCGCCACCAGCTCATCGAGCGTGTCGGTGCCGAAATGGCGTTTCGCCACCCAGCCGATGGTCTGGATGTCGCGCAATCCCCCCGGGCTCGATTTGACGTTCGGTTCGAGGTTGTACGCCGTATCGAAATAGCGATGATGCCGCTCGGCCTGTTCCTTGACTTTGGCCTCGAAGAAATCCTGCGACGTCCAGAGCCGATCTGGCGCAAGCGCGCGGCGCATGCCCGCGAACAACGACTCCGGACCCGCGAGCAGCCGCGCCTCGAATAGCGTGGTCGCCACGCTGATATCGGCGAGACTCTCGCGCTGGCAGTCATCGATGGAACGCACGCTGTGGCCGACCTCGAGGCCGATGTCCCACAGGAAGGTCAGGAACCTTTCGATGTCCGGTTGCCAGTCGGCCGAATCGCTCTTAGGCAACAGCACCATGATGTCGATATCCGAACTCGGATGCAGTTCCCCGCGGCCGTAGCCGCCCACGGCAACCAAGGCTAAATCCTCGGCAAACTTGCCCACATGACGCACCCAGGCGGCGCGCAGCGCAATATCGACCAGATTCGCCCGGTCGCGAACGAGGTCCTCGACGGCTTCATCAGCCACGAAGCGCTCTTGCAGCAGCTCGGTGCCGCGATCCAGCACCTGCCGGAATATGACGGGGGAAAATTGCCCGCCCTGCAGCGCCTGCGGCACAGCCGTCAGATAGGGCCAGTCAGCGCTTTGGTCGAAATACCGGCCGCGAGCGTTCAAGACGCCGCCGCGGCGGCGGGCTGCGCGCCGCCGGCGCCCAGGGTTAGCACCTCGAACCCGCTGTCCGTGACCAAAATCGTGTGCTCCCATTGCGCCGACAGCGACTGGTCCTTGGTCACCACCGTCCAGCCGTCGGGGAGCAGCCGCACATCGCGCCGTCCGGCGTTGATCATCGGCTCGATGGTGAAGGTCATGCCCTCTTCGAGCTCGAGGCCCGTGCCGGGTTTGCCATAGTGAAGCACCTGTGGGTCCTCGTGATAGACGCGGCCGATCCCGTGTCCACAATACTCGCGCACCACCGAGAAGTGGTTGCTTTCGGCATAGCTTTGTATCGCATGCCCAATATCTCCCAAGTGCGTACCCGGCTTGACCGTGCGAATGCCGCGCCACATGGCCTCATGGCAGGCGACGGTGAGCCGCCGGGCCAGCACGGCGGCGCTGCCCACGAAGTACATGCGGCTGGTGTCGCCGTGAAAGCCGTCGCGAATGACGGTGACGTCGATGTTGATTATGTCGCCGCTCTTCAGCCGCTTGTCGCCGGGAATGCCGTGGCAAACCACATGGTTCACGGAGGTGCAGATTGTCTTGGGAAAGCCTCGATAATTGAGGTTGGCCGGTATCGACTTCAGATCGTCGACGATGAAGTCGTGGCAGCGCTTGTCCAGTTCATCGGTGCTTACCCCCGGCTGCACGAACGGCTCGATCATGTCCAGCACGCTTGCCGCCAGGCGTCCGGCGATGCGCATTTGGTCTTGCTCGGCAGGGGTTTTGATCGTCACGCTCATAGGCTTGAGGCTTGGTTTCCGCTGGGTGTTCATGGTATAAAGCCCGGCTATTTTTAACAACCCCACACGCGTGTCGTCACAATCGGCCGGGTGCCCGGCGGAGCCTCAAGGCTTCGGCGGGTTGCCGATTGGGATACGCGGAGGCTCAACCCGACCAGGAGATATTCATGACCAGCGTGTCAATGCGACAAATGCTGGAAGCGGGCGTTCATTTTGGACATCAAACCCGCTTCTGGAACCCGAAGATGGCTCCGTTTATCTTCGGCGAACGCAACAAGATCCATATCATCAATCTTGAAAAAACGCAGCCCCTGTATGCCCAGGCGGCGGCCTTTATCAAGGGCGTTGCGGCGCAGGGCGGCAAGGTGCTTTTTGTCGGCACCAAGCGTTCCGCTCGCGATGCGGTCCAGAAGGAAGCCGCACGCTGCAGCATGCCTTACGTGAATCAGCGCTGGCTGGGCGGCATGCTGACCAACTTCAAGACCATTCGGCAGTCCATCAAGCGGCTCAACGAGCTGGACGAGATGGCGCAGAGCGGTGCGTTGGAACGCCGTGGAAAGAAAGAGGCGCAAATGCTGCGCCGTGAGATGGATAAGCTGCTGCGCAGTCTCGGAGGCATCCGCGATATGACGGCGCTGCCGGACGCGCTGTTCGTGATCGACGTGGGTCACGAGCAGATCGCCATTCATGAGGCTCGCAAGCTCAGTATTCCGGTCGTGGCGGTCGTGGATACCAATTGCTCGCCCGACGGCATCGATCACGTTATTCCGGGCAATGACGACGCCATGCGCGCCATTTCGCTGTACGCCGGCGGCGTGGCCGACGCGGTGCTGGAAGGCAAGGCTTCATTGCCCGAGGTTCCGGTCGGCGAGGACGAGTTCGTGGAACTGGACCAAGAAGGCAATCCGAAAAAGCGCGCCGCGGGCGGGCGGCGAGCGCCGGCGGCCTCGCGCGGCGGCCACAAGAAGCCGGCACCGCGCCGTAAGGTGCCCGTGACGGTGGTTCCCAGCGTCGCAGCCGTTGCTGCCTCGCTGGATGATGTGGAGGTCGATGATACCGACGCCGCCGATGCTGCGCCGGCTGAGACGCGTCCTGCCAGCGCTCCGCGGCGCCGGCCGGTCGGACGGCGGACTCCGGCGCGCGGCGCTTGATCGAAGCGGCCACACGTCAATGAACATTACGGCAGATTCGGTCAAGCAACTTCGCGAACGCACCGGCGCGGGGATGATGGAATGCAAGAAGGCGNNTCGCCGCCGAGGGCACGGTGGCGGTGGAACGACAGGGGTTGAGCGCCGTGCTGGTCGAGGTGAACTGCGAAACCGACTTCGTGTCGCGCAGCGACGAGTTTCAAACTTTTGCGCGCGACCTCGCCCGAACGGCATTGCGGAATACGCCGGTGAGCGTACAGGC
>PKXS01000045.1:2500-32270 GCA_003132425.1 Gammaproteobacteria bacterium
CCAGGACGACAAAGGTCCAGGGCGAACTTCCAAGTATAGCGCGATTTCCGACCCCGTCAATCCACGGAAAGTCTCGAAAATCGCGTTTCAGCTGGAAGGGCGCGCAGTATAGCCCCGGGTTGGGCACTGTCAACCGCTGGTCATGATTCACGGCGCAGGCCCAAATTTAGCCGCTTTTTGACAGCTTGATCTTCGCGAAAGAACGCTTGCCAACCGACACGATATAGGTGTTGCCAGCCAGCAATTCATGGCGGTGACTGGCCACTTTTTCCTGATTGACCCGAACCGCGCCTTCGTCGATTTTGCGGGAGGCCTCGGAGCGGCTCGACACAAACCCCAGATCCTTCAGGATTCCGGTCAACTGGGCGCTCGGAGCGTCGATTACGATCAGGCGCTCCTCCAAATCCTCCGGTACGGCCCCTTGCTGAAACCGCACCGTGAAGTCCCGCTGAGCGCGTTCCGCGGCGGCGGACGAGTGGAATCTAGCAACGATTTCCCGCGCCAATTCGAATTTTACGTCGCGCGGATTCTTGCCCTCCGCGGCCCCCTTGCGCAACGCCGCAATGTCCGCCAATGGACGGAAACTGAGCAGCTCGAAATATCGCCACATCAATGAGTCGGAAATCGACATTAGCTTGCCGAACATTTCTTCCGGCGGGTCGTGAATCCCGATTGTGTTGCCCAGAGACTTCGACATCTTCTGGACCCCGTCCAGACCCTCGAGCAGCGGCGTCGTCAGGACAATCTGCGGCGGTTGGCCGTAGGCCTCCTGCATTTGGCGGCCCACCAGCAAATTGAATTTCTGATCGGTGCCGCCCAATTCGACGTCGGCCCGCAGCGCAACAGAGTCGTAGCCCTGAACCAGCGGGTACAGAAACTCATGGATGGCTATCGGTTGACCGCTCTTGTAGCGCTTTTCGAAGTCATCGCGCTCGAGCATGCGCGCCACCGTATGCTTGGCGGCAAGTTCGATGAGTCCCGCGGCATCCATCTTCCCGAACCACCGCGAGTTGAAGTCGATGATGGTGCGCTCCCGATCGAGGATCTTGAATACCTGCTCCTGGTAGGTAATGGCGTTGGCCGCAATTTCCGCAGGCGTCAAGCGCGGCCGGGTCGCGTTCTTGCCCGTCGGATCGCCGATCATGCCGGTGAAATCCCCGATCAGGAAAATGACGTCATGCCCGAATTGCTGAAATTGGCGCAGCTTATTGATCAGCACCGTGTGCCCCAGATGCAGATCCGGCGCAGTGGGATCAAAACCCGCCTTGACGCGCAATGGCGTGCCGCGCTGAATTCTTTTAGCGAGTTCCGCCTCATGAATGAGGTCGACGGCACCCCGTTTCAGTTCGGCCAGTTGTTCTTCCAAGTGCGTAGGCAAACGCTGGTTCCTCTATTTGATGACAACCCGCACTGTACGGGGGCCGCCAATTAAAGGCGACCCAAACAGGCTAACAACTCGAAAACGGCACGTGCGACGCTAGCGCAAGGCGTAGACGCTGCCGTCCGTGCTGCCGAAGTACACGGCGCCCGCCGCCGGAGTCGGCGAGGAGAGGATTGCGCCCCCCGAGAGCATTTTCGATTCGCCGACGATCATGTCGTCATAAAAGGAATCGGCGAAAGTTGCCTCGTAATTAGGCGAGCCATCGTCCTTGGTATAGGTTCGGCCGTTGCGGCGCGAGCCATCGGTCTGGTACACCCAGGCCACCTTGCGGTCCTTCAGATTGATCGCAACCAACTTGCCCTCATGCGTGCCGATGTAGGCTTGGTCCCCGGCAACCGCCGGCGAGGAAAACATTGGCCAGTGCTTGAAGTCCAAGCTGAAGGAGGGCTTCCCGATCTGCGTATCCACCTCGAGAAATAGCCCCGAGTCCGAGGTGGCGGCATATACCTTGCCATTTCGGACGCCCGGCGATACGGTGCTTCTGATTGACCCGAAGGTGGGTGACCGCTAGCCTCAGCGCCTGTCCTGCCTACGGAATCCGATAGTGCGCCGCAAAACTTCCGAGACGTTCAAGCCATCCCGGCGATTCAAAGTGCTCTTGACGTGTCTGGTGCCCTGCGCTGCTGCACTTGGCGCGGCGTGCATTTATTGGCATGCGGCGCGCGACACGCCGGGCGCCGCGGCCGCTGCGCCGGCGCCGCTGATTTATCCCCGCGCTGCGCCGACTGCGGTGCCGCCCCCGGTCATTGCGCCGGCGATTGCGCAGCAAGCCAGTGCTGAATCCACCATCGAGGTGATTGTCGGCCGGAACGACACCCTGGATTCCATATTCCGCCGGATGGCTCTCGACAAGTCGGATCTGGCAGCCATTCGCAACTTGCCCGGCGTTCGACAGAGTTTGGATTTCCTCAAACCGGGAGATGCCGTCAAGCTCACGCAAAAGGACGGCGAGATCAAGGAATTGTCGCGTAAGGTAAGCGAAACGCAGACCCTCAAGGTAGTGCGTGACGATGCCGGCTTTGAAGCCAAGATCATCAACGATCCGGTGGAAACGCGAATTCGCACCGCCACGGCCACCATCGATGCTTCATTGTTCCAGGCCGCGGAGGCCGCGAATATATCGGACTCCGTGGCATTGAAACTCGCCAACGCATTTGCCTGGGATATCGATTTTGTGCTGGATATCCGCGACGGCGATCGATTCACCGCGGTTTACGAACAAATCTTTCAGGATGGAAAGTATCTGCGCGACGGTGAATTGCTGGCCGCGGAATTCCTCAACAATGGCAAAGTGTATCGTGCAGTCCGGTTTGTGAACGATGCTGGCGACGCCGGCTACTACGCCCCGAATGGCACGCCCATGCGCAAGGCTTTCCTGCGCGCGCCCGTGGAATTCACCCGAGTCAGTTCGGTGTTCAATCCGCACCGCTTGCATCCGATCTTGAATCTCATCCGGGGTCACATGGGTACCGACTACGCGGCGGCGACCGGCACTCCGGTGCATGCCGCCGGCGACGGGCGCGTCAGCTTCGCCGGTCGACGGGGCGGCTATGGCAACGCCGTCATACTCGCCCATAGCAACAGCATCTCGACGCTATACGGCCATATGTCGCGCTTCGCGAAGCACATTCGCGTGGGCCTCCACGTGCGCCAGGGAGATGTCATCGGCTACGTGGGAATGACCGGGCTCGCGACCGGGCCCCACCTACACTACGAATACCTCATTAACGGAGTGCACAAGAATCCGCAGACCGTGCATTTAGCCGGCGCGGCACCGCTGCGCGCGGACGCTTTACAGAAATTCCGCGTCGTGACGGCGCCGCTACTCGCTGATTTAACCCAGCAACCGCCGCAAGCCATACCCGCACCCGGCACCGGCCCGCTGGCGAGCGAGCCGCCGCGGCTTTCCCAAGACCTGCTGCGGATACCTGGCCCCGAATCTCTGTCAATTGCCTCGATCAATTAACCGCACTCAAGCGCCGCAAATGAGTTTGTACCTTGGCCTGATTTCAGGAACCAGCATGGACGCCATCGACGCGGCGCTGGTCGATTTCTCGGCGTCGCCGCTGCGGATCGTGGCGGCCGGCGCCACGGCCTATTCTCCAAGTCTCAAGAGCCGTATCGCATCCCTCATCGAGTCCGCCGATTCGGTGGCGCTCGACGAAGTCGGTCAAATAGACGTCGAGGTGGCGCGCGCCTTCGCGCGCGCGGCGCTCGCCCTGCTGCGGGACGCAGGTCTAGGCGCAGGCTGTGTTGCCGCCATCGGCAGCCATGGCCAAACACTGCGTCATCGGACGGATTTACCGACGCCGTTCACCTGGCAAATCGGCGACCCCAATACCCTGGCCGAAATGACTGGCGTGACGGTGGTGGCCGATTTTCGCCGTCGCGATATTGCTGCCGGCGGCCAAGGCGCGCCGCTCCTGCCGGTATTTCACGACCAGGTGTTTCGCAGCGACAGCGAGGATCGAGTCATCGCGAATGTCGGCGGGATCAGCAATATTACGGTACTGCTGCGGGGTACGCCGGTGACGGGCTTCGATACCGGGCCCGGAAATCGTTTGCTGGACGCGTGGATCTCGCGGCATCTGGGCCGGGACTTCGATGATGACGGCGCCTGGGCGGCCACCGGTCGATGCGACCCCGCTCTGTTGCGACAGTTGCTGAATGAGCCCTACTTGAGCCTTCCGCCGCCGAAGAGCACGGGACGCGAGCTGTTCAATCTGCCGTGGCTGACCGGCAGGATGGGACTCCTTTCGCGCCAACCGCAGGACGTGCAGGCCACCTTACAGGAGTATACGGCCGCCACGATCGCGGACGCCGTCCACCGGTATGCTCCCGGCGCGGCACTATATGTCTGCGGCGGCGGCGCGCATAATAAGGGCCTGCTCGCGGCACTTGCGCGGCGGATAGCGCCGAATCGCGTCGCTACCACCTCATCGTTGGGCCTAGACCCCGATTTTGTCGAAGCGGTTGCTTTTGCGTGGTTTGCCCGCCGAACGCTTGCCGGGTTGACGTCTAGCGCTAGCAGCGTGACCGGCGCCTCGGGAGCTCGAATTCTGGGCGGCGTTTATCGTGCTGCGTAGGTTTGCTTAAGAGCCTAGGTTTGCTTAAGAGTCGCGCGTGGGGTTCATCAAACAGTCATACGCCGACGGCCACACTAGCCTTCATGAACGATACCGACCTACAAACTCCGCAGCTCTACATTAATCGCGAGCTCTCGTTTCTCGAATTCAATCAGCGCGTGCTGGAGCAAGCCAAGGATAATCGCATTCCACTGCTCGAGCGGGTGCGATTTCTGTGTATTTCCTGCGCGAATCTCGACGAGTTCTTCGAGATTCGCGTAGCAAGCCTCAAGGAGCTGCTGGAGGCTGGCGCGGTGCAGGGCGGTCCGGACGGACTGCCGGTGCCGGAGCAGCTGAAGGCCATACGCGTGCGGGCGGTGCGCCTGGTCGATGAACAGTACCAGGTGTTGAACGATGTCCTGATTCCGAAACTCGCCGAGAGCGGCGTAGTGTTTGTCGAACCGGAAACCTGGACCGAAGCGCAAGCCGCATGGCTCGCCGACTACTTCGCGAGGGAAGTCGAGCCCGTGCTCAGCCCGCTGGCGCTCGATCCGGCCCGGCCCTTCCCCAAGATACTCAACAAGAGTCTGAATTTTGCGGTTGTCGTCGAAGGCGAGGATGGATTCGGGCGCAACAGCGGGCTCGCCGTGGTCCAGGCTCCTCGCTCGCTGCCGCGGCTGATTCGCCTCCCCGACGAAGTCGGCAGTCGGCATTTCGTTTTCCTCAGCACCATCGTCGAGGCCTTCGTATCGAAGCTATTCGCGGGAATGCGCGTGCGCGGCTGTTATCAATTCAGGGTCACGCGCAACAGCGATCTATTCGTCGAGCAAGAGGAGGTGGATGACTTGCTGCGCGCCGTAGAAGGCGAGCTGGCCTCGCGCCGCTACGGCGATGCGGTGCGTCTGGAGGCCGCTTATGACTGCCCGGACGAAATTCTCACTTACCTGCTCGGTCAGTTCGGGCTCACCGGCGAGGACTTGTACAAGGTATCGGGACCCGTGAATGTGAGCCGCCTGATGGCGGTCTATGATCTAGTCGATCGCACGGAACTGAAGTACGCGTCGTTTACGCCAAGCATCCCGGAGCGGCTGAGAATGGGCAGCGATCTGTTCACCGCCTTGCGGGCCGGGGACGTGCTGTTGCAGCACCCGTTTCAAGGTTTCGGCCCGGTCGCGGATTTTATCAAACAGGCAGCGAGCGATCCGCAGGTCCTCGCCATCAAACAGACCCTGTACCGCACCGGCAGCGACTCGACCATCGTCGGCGCACTGGCCGACGCGGCGCAGGCAGGAAAGGACGTCACGGTCATCATCGAGCTGCGGGCGCGCTTCGATGAAGAAGCGAACATCGAGCTCGCCACAAAGCTGCAGGAAGCCGGCGCGCACGTGATGTACGGCGTGTTCGGCTTCAAGACTCACGCAAAATTGGTAATGGTTGTGCGCCGGGAGGACAAGGGCTTGAGGCGCTACTGCCATCTGGGTACCGGCAACTATCACGCCAAGACCGCGCGGCTGTATACCGACTACGGCCTCCTGACGGCGGACGAATCAATCGGCGAAGATATCCATGAAATCTTCTTGCAGCTCACGGGGCTCACGCGAGTGCCGCGGCTGCGCAAGCTGCTGCATGCGCCGTTCAGCCTGCACCAAGCGCTGCTGGCGAAAATCGAGCGCGAGACCGAGCACGCGCGCGAAGGACGCCCTGGGCGCATCATCGCCAAGCTCAATGCGCTCACGGAACCGACGGTCATTCAAGCTCTGTATCGCGCCTCGCGCGCCGGCGTCGACATAGACCTCATCGTGCGCGGTATCTGTTGTCTGCGGCCGGCCGTCGCCGGTGTGTCGGAGCGCATCAAAGTGCGCTCCATCGTCGGCCGGTTCCTCGAACACTCGAGAGTTTATTACTTCGGCAATGCCGGCGTACCCGAGGTGTATTGCAGCAGCGCCGACTGGATGGATCGCAATTTGTTTCGTCGAATCGAGGTCGCGTTTCCCGTTGAGTCCCCGGAACTGCAGGCCCGCGTCGCCGATGATCTAGGGTTGTACTTGGCGGACGATGCGCAAGCGTGGCTGCTGGACTGCAACGGGCGATATTCTCGCGCCTCGGTTGCGGGCCAATTATGCGCACAAACCCGGCTCCTGACCCTATACGACGAGCGGGTTGCCTTCCTCGAGGCTTGAGCGGCATCTGTGGTTTGGCGCAATGGCAAGCTAGGTCGTCGTGAGGCGAAAACCCGCCTCTTTCAGGTAACCCCGCTCTTGCTCGAGGTCCTCCAGAGTAAGCGGATGTTCCTTCATCCAGCGCGGCGGCAACTCCAAGCTCAAAGAGCGCCCCTTTGCGCGCAGGATAACTTCCGGCAGAGGTTGCGGGCTTCGGCCGCGATGCAATAACACCGCCAGGCGCAGCAGCACGATCAGGAATTCCGCATGCCGATCCCATGGCGGTAAAAGATCCTCCAGCGCCTCGAATGACAGCTGCCTTCGGTGGCCGCCGACCAGCGCGGACAACAGCAATTGCTCCTCGCGCGGAAACCCCGGCATATCCGCATGCTGGAGCAGATACGCACTGTGGCGGTGATATTTCGAGTGAGCGATATCGAGACCGGCTTCGTGCAGCCGTGCCGCCCAGCGCAGCACCAATTCCGCCAAAGGGTCTTCCAGGCCCCATTCCGATTCCACTTGCTCGAGCAAGCCGACCGCGGCGGCTTCGACACGGTCCGCCTGCGCGCTATCGACGTGATAGCGCTGCTCCATGGCGCGCACGCTGCGAACGCGCGCATCTTCGTCGGTGAATCGGCCCATGAGGTCGTAGAGCAGCCCTTCGCGCATTGCGCCCTCGGCGACGCGTATGCGGTCAACGCCCAGGCTCTCGACGATCTCCAGCAAAATCGCCAGTCCGGCGGGAAATACCGGGGCGCGCTCGGAGTCCACGTCCGGCAAATCGAGTTCATCCACGTGACCCGCGGCAATAACGCGCTCCTCCAGGCTTCTCAAGTTTTCCAGCGTGATATGCGGCGCGTCGGGATAGAGGCGACGCAGAACCTCGCCGATGACGCGAACGGTGCCGGAGCTGCCGAAGGCTTGCAGCCAACCGAGCTTGCGATAGGATTCTTGCACCGGTTCGAGTTCAAGCCTAACCGCCGTGCGAGCGCGTTCGAATCGCTTCTCTGAGATTCTGCCGTCATCGAAGCAAATGGCGCTCAAGCCTACACAGCCGACCGAAAAGCTTTCGAGAAGCAGTGGATCGAAGCCTTCACCGATTACCACCTCGGTAGATCCCCCGCCGATATCGATCACGAGGCGCTTGTCGGGGCTCATCGGACTTGTATGCACGACCCCCGAATAGATAAGCCGCGCTTCTTCCAATCCGGAGATGATCTCGATGGGATGACCGAGCGCCGCCCTGGCGCGCTCGAGGAACCAGCGCTTTCGCCTGGCAAGACGCAGCGCGTTGGTGCCGACGACTCGCACGCTGTTTGCCTGCATAGCGCGCAGCCGCTGCCCGAAGCGCTCGAGGCATCGCAGAGCGCGCTCGGTCGCGGCGTCGTCCAGCCGCCCGCTGTCGCCCAGGCCCGCGGCAAGACGCACCATTTCGCGCAACCGATCCAGGATAACGAGCTGGCCGTGCGAGTAGCGCGCAACGACCATATGAAAACTATTGGAGCCAAGATCGACGGCGGCGAGCACGTCGGGTACGACAAGACCGCCGCTCATCTACACGGACAACATTCTTAGGCGGTGAATGAAGATCCGCAACCGCAGGTTGTTTTGGCGTTGGGGTTACGAATGACGAATTGAGCGCCTTGCAGATCCTCTTTGTAGTCGATCTCGGCACCCATGAGGTATTGCGCGCTCATCGGATCGACCAGCAACTGAACGCCGCGATTTTCGACGCAGAAGTCGCCGTCTTCGATTTTTTCATCGAAGGTAAATCCGTATTGAAAACCCGAGCAACCGCCGCCGGAGACGAATACTCGCAGTTTGAGGTTCGGATTCGCTTCCTCGCGGATCAGCTCGCCCACCTTGCCGGCCGCGGCGTCCGTAAACACCAGCACCTCGGGCACGGGCGGAGCCAGATCGGAATGGGCACTCATTTCGGGTATTGCGTTCATGGACATAGTGTACTCGGCGCCCCCCGCCCAATCAAAGTGGGGGGTCATCTTTGCGACCGGCTTCACCCCCGCCGGTTACCGGATTCGTCTTATGGATCAACTTTCCATTGATTTGGGCGCCAACCGCAGTTTCAAGGGTCGTGTAATGAACATTGCCGAGCACGCGGGCCTTTGACCCGAGTTCGACGCGGTCAGTCGCCTCGATATCGCCCTTCACTATGCCGTTTAGCAGGATATTGGGCGCGACCACAGAACCTTCTATACAGCCCTGCTCGCTCACCGACAGTACCGCGCCCCCGCCCATCTCCCCGGCAACGTTGCCGTTGATGTACCCATCAAGGTGGAAGCCGCCGGAGAATTCGACGTCGCCGTTGATTCGCGTCTTGGCGCCGATCAAGGTGTCGATTTTCGTTTTTCTACTCTGTTTCCGCTTGAACATCTACACCACCCTTGGCCGCAGCACTGCTATTTGCATCGGTTTCAATGGACATACCCTGTGCCTTCCAGACAAAAGCCTGCCGAACGCTGTGGGCGGTGTCCCTGCCGCTATGAATCTCAACTCCCACTCGCGTCGGCTCGAAGCCTCGCGGTAATTCGATGGGCTCGTCGTACTCTTGAAAGTAGCGGAATGAGTATGCCAGGGTGGCGCGGCGAGTAGGCGAGACTTCGGCGAAACTCAAGGTGGCCGGCTTGCCGAACTGCAAACCGTCGAGACTGACGGCGGTGTTTCCCGATATCTCTTTTTCCGACTTGCCCACCTGCATCAACACGAACTTCAAATGATATTGGCCGGCGGCGGACTGCGGCACGATTTGCATTTGCTGCACTTTCACGTGGATGAGGGAGTCCGGCTGCACCAAGCCGCGATAGAACGACAAGTCCTGATTGAGGCGGGCGATTTGGCTTTGCATATCGCCCAGACTTCGCTCCACCTGCTTATAACCCTCGCGATCCACCCGACGCGCAACTTCCGCCGCCTCCAGCTGACGGCGTTGATTGTCATTTTCCGCTTCCAGCGCTCGAATTCGTGCGCTCGCCGACAACGCGCCGCGTACGGAGTCAACCACACGGAATCCCGCGTCGTAGCGGCCAAGCTCGAACATTGCATACAAAATGCCGACGGCAAGCAGCGCGGCCGCTCCCAGGAGCAGCGCACGACGCCGCGGCGCATATGATCGGACCACCAGTTTGCCGAACAAATCAGCCACGAATGTCGATTCCTGCCGTTGACATATGGCGAGGGTACGAGACTTTCACGGTATCATCCACCGTCAAGCGCGAAGGATGGTTATGCTCTGGCTCAAAGCACTTCATGTAACCGCCATGGTGGCTTGGTTCGCCGGGTTATTCTATCTGCCGCGTTTATTCGTCTACCACGCCGAGGCCACGGACGCGGTCGGCATAGAACGGTTCAAGATGATGGAACGCCGGCTGCTGAGGATCATGAGCATTGGCGCAGTGGCGACCGTGCTGCTCGGACTAACCATGATTGCGGCGAATCCGGCGTATGTCACGATGAATTGGTTGCGGGTCAAGCTGGTTCTCGTCGCCTTCGTGGTCGCGTACCACCTATATTGCTACAAGATCGCCGGCGATTTTGCGCGCGACCACAACACTCGCAGCAGCCGGTGGTACCGCGGATTCAATGAGGTACCGTCGCTTCTGCTGATCGGCATTGTGATACTGGCCGTCGTCAAGCCCTTCTAGTCGCGGTTTCGATCTGCGGCCACCAATCCGGATAAGGCGGCAACCCGTCGGGATAGATCAACTTGCCAAGATCGTGCAGCGCCCGTACATAGACGCGCCGTTTGAAATAAACGACTTCGCGCACGGGCGTCCAATAATCCGCCCACCGCCAGCGATCGAATTCTGGCTGATTCGTGGTATCGAACCGCAGCTTGGATTCGTCGGCAACGAGTTTCAAGAGAAACCAGCGCTGCTTCTGTCCGATGCAGCGGTCGCGAACATACTGCCGCGGCAGCCGATAGCGCAACCAGCCGCGCGTCGAGCCCAAGATTTCGACATCCTGGGGTTCCAGGCCGACCTCCTCCTTCAGTTCGCGAAACAGCGCGTCTTCGACGCGTTCACCGCGGTTTACGCCTCCCTGGGGAAATTGCCACCCACGGCCTCCGACTCGTCCCCCCAAAAACAAATCGCCGGAGCCGCGCGTCAGCACGACCCCCACGTTGGCGCGGAAACCGTCTTTGTCGATGTAATCGCTGGCAGACTGGATGGACATGTCGGCAATTGTTCCACATCACCGGGCGCTTGTGGTCGCAACGCACGATCCGTATGGTACTTACCCAATGAAAGCCAGCCGACTGCTCCCGTTATTGTCGCTGCTTGCGGTGTTGAGCCTGTTTCTTGCCATATCCGTCGGTAGCACCTCGCTGCGGCTCGAAACCGCGGTAACGGCGCTGCTGCGAGGCCAGGACCCCGTGGTGCGCGAGGTAATTCTTGGTTTGCGCTTGCCGCGCGCGCTCAATGCATTCAGCGTCGGTGGCTTGCTTGCCCTCGCGGGTGTGCTGATGCAGGTGCTGCTTCGCAATCCGCTGGCTGATCCGTACGTGCTCGGCATTTCCGGCGGCGCCGCCGTGGCAGCGCTGGGCGCCATGTTGCTGGGTTTTGGGGGGTTTATTGTCGATTGGGCGGCGGGCACCGGGGCGCTCGGCGCCACTGTGCTGGTCTTCGCGCTCGCGCACGCCCGCGGGGGCTGGACCCCGCAGCGATTGTTGCTCAACGGAGTGGTGGTGGCATCGGGCTGCGCCGCGGTCGTGAGTCTGATGCTCGCCCTGGGCGATGAATCCAGGTTGCGCGGCATGTTGTTCTGGCTGATGGGGGATTTGTCGTTCAGTCAATTCTCGCCGGCCGCGCCGGCTCTATTGCTGACCATCGGTGCCTTCGCAACCGCCGGCGCGCGCGATTTGAATGTATTGGCTCGAGGAGAAATAGAATCCCAGTCCCTTGGCGTAGCGCTTGCGCCGGCGCGCATTGCATTGTTCTGCGCAACTGCAGCGCTGACCGCCACCGCGGTGACCACCGCGGGGGGAATTGGCTTCATTGGATTGGTCACTCCGCACTTGGTCCGACTCATGGCGGGGAGCAATCACCGCATTGTCGTACCGGCTTCGATACTGCTCGGCGGCACGCTGCTGACCTTGGCCGACACCCTGGCGCGAGTCGCCGTGCCGCCCAGGCAATTGCCGGTTGGCGCGCTGACGGCCCTGATCGGAGTGCCGCTCTTTCTAATTTTGATGCGGCGCGAACGGCGCATCACCTTTTAGCCGGCGCCCACTTGTACGCGGTTGCGCCCCATCGCCTTGGCCCGATACAGAGCCGCATCGGCATCGGCAAGCAATCGATCGGCGACGGCCTTCAGATCCGTTTCATGGCGGCCGGGCGATACGGCAGCGACGCCCACGGAAACCGTCAAATTGCGCTCGATTTGCTCGGTGAGCGAAAACGGCACGGTCGCGATGACGTCGCGAATGCGCTCAGCCAGCGTCGCGGCCTCGACTGCGCTCGCCTCGGGCAAAAGAATGGCCAGCTCATCGCCGCCGAAACGCGCGGCGGTGTCCATGCTGCGAATTTGCGCTTCCACTCGATGCGCAACTTCCTGCAATGCGTTGTCGCCGGCCAGATGGCCGTAGCCGTCGTTAATGCCTTTGAACCGGTCGATATCTATCATCAAACAGGCGATGCTTCCGCCGCGCCGTTGCGCGCGCGCCAATTCCTCTTTCAAGCGTTGTTGCAAATAGCGCCGATTGTGCCAACCGGTTAGGAAATCGGTAATTCCCGCGCGCAGCAGCCGCGCCCGATTGACTGCGTTCTCGATGCACACGGCAGCTACGGCGCCCATGTGCGCCAGAAAATCCGTTCCGTGGTGGCGCGTAAAGCGTGTCGGATCGCTGCTGCCGAAACACAGCGCTCCGGTGGCGCGGTCTTTGCGGGGTAGCGGCACCAAGGCGGTGCTTTTCAGGTTGAGCGCGCCGGGAAATAGCAGATGATGATCGGCGCCGACGAAAGGACCGAGCCATGGCTTATGCAAAACAGCAAGTTGCGGCGCCAGACCTATCAGGGAATCGACGAAGAAAATTTGCTTGAACTCCTCCGGCCGCTCGCCGCCGGCAAGCAGCAGATGACGAATCTCATGTTGCGGATCGAGCAACGCGACGCTGACGGCGTCGAGCGAATATGACTCGCGCAGACCGTCGACCGTCGTGCGCAGAAGCTGCGCCAAGCTGTCGGCGCGCAATAGTGTCAGTTCGCGCGCCTGGGTGCGCCGCATAATGGTCTCGTTGTGAGCGGCCTCGGCGGTCAATTCCATCAGACGCTTTTTGAGCTCTTCATTCTCCCGCGACGGGTCATCCATGTTCAGAGCCCCGCAAGGCTGTGCTCAGCGTGCACGCGCTGCGGCTCGCACATCAAGATAAGCGCGGCCTCGGTTCATGATTGCCGTAAACTCCTCGGAATCCTTGGTTCGTACCGCCGCCACCAGCCGCTCAACCGCCTGCTGCAAAGCCAGTAACGACTCCCCGCCGTATTCGTTCAAGCTTTGGATTTCGAAATACAGATCGGGGCTTTCCGCCGCCACTCGGCCCGCAACGTCGAGCTGTGCATCGAAGGTAGTGCTCGACAGCTTCGCCAACCGCGGTGCCGCTTCGCCGCTTTCGGCAAGCGCCGTGAAAAATACGATATTGAGCGCATGCGATAACCCCAGTACGTAAGCAATCAGCCGATCGTGCTCGTCCAAGCCCATGACCACCCGCTCCGCCATCGTCGGCGCAAACAGCTCCTGTGCCTCCTGCAGAGCGGCGGCATTGCCTAGGTCGATAAAAATCACGTGCCGGCCTGACAGCAGTTCCGTATCCGGTCCGAACATGGGGTGCAGAGAGGTCACACGGCAGCCTGCGTTGACCAGCGCATCGAGACCTGTGCGCAACGGCGTCTTAAGCGAGCCCAAGTCGAAAATCAGACCGCGTGGCTTGCGCTTTGCGAGGGTCTGCAAGAGATTTGCGGTCGCACTCAAGGGGGTCGCCAGCACGATCACGTCGAATTCCAAAGGGTCGTTCGGCCAATCCGCCAGGTAGTCAAATCCGGGGAGTCCGCCTGCGGGATCGGCAATGCTGACGCGAAAGCCTTGCGAGGCGAGAAATTCGACGAACCAGCCGCCCATTTTCCCGCGGCCGCCGATCACCAATGCGCGCTTGCCGCTGCCGTGCGCCTGCGCAGCAACGCCTGCCTGCTCCTGGGTTGCCAGGGACGACTGGATGAGTTGCCGGAGCAGGGACTCGGCAAGGTCGGGCGACACTCCCAGCCGCTGTGCGGCGGTCCGACCGCGTAAAATCACTTCACGCTCGCGTCCGAAATCGCGGGTTGCGCGCCCGGTGGCGCGCTTGACCGCCGCGACTTGTTCGCTGAGCGCCTGGCGGCGGGCCACCAGCTCGACCAGCTGTCCGTCCAGTTCGGTCAGGGCGGTTCGTAGTTCATCCAAATTCATGTAAAGAATGGTCCCATTTTCGAGGCCGGCCCCCCTTTTACGCACCGCAAACGGCTACCGCAAGCACAACGGCGCGGCTACCATCGGCATATGAGCGCAAGCATAAAGACTTTATGGACCGAAACCCTACCCGACCCGTTGCCGGCGAACCCGCTCCTCCTGGCGGCGCAGTGGCTGGACCAGGCCCGGATCGATGCCGCGCAGCCCAATCCCAACGCCATGGTCCTGGCGACGGTCGATAGCCGAGGGCAACCCTCGGCGCGCGTCGTGCTTTGCAAGGAAATCGCCGCCGAGGCCGGCTTTCTCGCGTTTTATACCAACTACCAGTCGCGCAAAGGACGGGAATTGCTGGCGAACCCGCGGGCCGCGGTCGTATTTCACTGGGATCACCGCCGCCGGCAGGTCCGCGCCGAGGGACAGGTTTTGCCGCTCTCGGATGCCGAGAACGACGCGTATTTTCGCACCCGACCGTGGCAAAGCCAGCTGGGCGCCTGGGCCAGCCACCAAAGCGAACCGATTCCGGCCCGTGCAGACCTCGCCGCCGCCGTAACCGCCGCGGCGCGGCGCTTTGGCGTTCCGTATCGCGGGCCCGGCTCTGAGGAGCCGGCGCAGGTAGGCGTCGAGGTGCCGCGGCCGCCGAATTGGGGCGGATACCGTCTATGCGTGGACGCCGTGGAGCTGTGGGTGGAAGGGGAGTTCCGGATCCACGATCGTGCCCGCTGGACCAAGCCAACAACTGACCGGCCCGACGGCAACTCTCCAGCGGCTTGGGCTGTGACGCGCTTGCAGCCTTAAGCCGCCGGCACAGCAATCTACGCGCACACCCTCGCTAAGGAATCTGGTCAGCCGACTGATGGCGAACGGCGTACACGCGGAATCCCGCTTTTTCGTAAGTGCGAATCGCGGCTGGATGGTCCCACGCATCGGTATGCAGCCAAATCCGAGTCGGTTTGGATTTCCACTCCGCCAGCAGCGCTGTCGACAGCAGCCGCGGGCCGAGCCCGCGCCCCTGCCGCTCAGGTACGAGACCGAAGTTCTTCAGTTCGATCTCGGGGAAGGAGCGGCGGTCGAGTTCGCAAAAACCGAGCGCGGCGCCCGCCTCATCGCGTAGCACATAGATATGCAGTGCTGCACCCTGGAGCAACGCCTCAAGCTCTGCTTCAGGCATCAGCAGCCGCTGATCCCAGCGCAGTGATTCGCCTACTTGCCGATACAGAGCGAGATACTCGGGGCGCGCGGGCTTCTCTAGCGCGATTCGCTCGGGTCCTACGCTCCCGGCCGGCGATGCGGGCGCCTCGCGAAGTTCAAGGTAGCTGACCCGCAGGATTGCATTCACGCAGATACCTAGTGCAAGGGTACGAAACCGTACTTTTTGAACACCACATCGCAGGCAGGACCTTGGAGGTAATCGATGAACTTGGCCGCGCCGGCCTTCGCCGCCGTCGTGAGTGCGATCGGATAGATAATCGGCAAGTGGCTGCCGGCGGGGAACACGTCGACTACGCGCACGTTCTTATCGATCATTGCGTCGGTCTCGTACACGATGCCGAGCGGTGCTTCTCCGCGATCGACATATGCAAGCGCCGCACGCACGCTATCGGTGCGAATCAAGCGGCTCGACGCGCCGCGCCATACACCGAGGCTCGTCAGAGCGCTCTGCGCGTAGCGGCCGACGGGCACGGACTCGGGATCGCCGGTAGCCAAACGGCCCTTGCCCAACGCCGCGACGAGCGGAAAATGAGGCGCAATTTTCAGTTGAATTTTGCTGTGGACCGGTGCAATTAGAACCAATCGGTTGCCCAACATGCCGTGCCGGGATTGGCGCTGAATCAAGTCCCGGGACTGAAGGTAGTCCATCCATTGCTGATCGGCGGAGAAAAAAACATCGGCAGGCGCGCCGTTTTCGATCTGGCGGGCCAAAGTCGAGCTGGCTGCAAACGAGAATCTGATGGGAATAGAGCTTTCCCTCGTGAAATTGTCGCCCAGCTCCTGCAACACGTTGGTCAACGATGTGGCCGCGAATATGGTGATTGACGCCTTGTCCGATTCTGCGGCCACGCCGGGCAGGCTGAACAGCAACGGCCACAGTATCAGGCACGATCCGATGAACTTTCTCATACTTGCACCCGCGGCTACTTATATCCCAGTGTACATAGCGAAGATCGGTACGGACAAGAAGCAAATCCCGCGCAGTGCCGCGCTATGATGTCGCACCGAGGATTGCCATGCCCGCTCCCATCGTTCGATTCAGAATNNGATTTCGCGAAGAATGCCTACGTAGGCCCGGGGAAGATCGAGCTTCTCGAGGCAATTCGGGATTCCGGTTCCCTGTCGCAGGCAGCGCGCGATATCGGAATGAGCTACCGCCGCGCATGGCTGCTGGTGGAGAGCTTAAGGACTTCCTTTCGCGAACCGGTAACACTGGCGACCACGGGGGGCAGGGGCGGCGGCGGAGTGGCGCTGACAAAGTTTGGCGAGACATTGGTCAGGAGCTAGCGCTTGCTTGAACAGGACATCGCCGCGATCGCTGTTCGGCGCCTGCGCGCCATATCCGCAAACGTCGAAACGCATGCGGTGGCCAAGGCTCCGTCACGGCGGCGCCCCATCGTTCATAGCCGGGCATAGAAAGTCTTGCGCCCTCTTTGGCCCGCTCAGTGCGCCTCGGTACCCGCCAGCCGGCTGTCCACCGGAACGTACGGGTTGCATGACCCGTGACCGACTACCTCAACCACGGCGGCGCAAGCGTCCACACTGTCCGTCACCCCTGCAACGGAGGGCAAATGTGCGCTCGTGTCGCGCAATAATTTGTAAGCCGTGGCGGCGGACAGCTCGTGATCTTTGGCGAGCAGTAACGCGACCACTCCGGTCACATGCGCCGTCGCGATCGAGCTGCCGGACGCAAAGTCGTAGTGCCCCCCCGGCAATAAGGTCAACACATCGCGTCCCGGTGCAAAAAGCGCCGTATCCCGCTGCGCGCGCGCGCCGGAGACTGCCACTTCGATAACGCCCGATTGATGCAAGAACCCATCGTCATTCCCTGGCGCCTGCGGCGCGGCGGCGGCGCCGACGAATAGAATACCCCGGCGCGAGCCCTCGCGAATCAGATCGCTCAGCAACGCATCCGCGGGACCGGCGAGGCTCAGATTGACGACTTGCGCGTGTGCGTCCATCGCCGCCACCAATGCTCGCGCAAGCGTAAAGGAATTGCAGCGAGCAGCGTCGGCATCGTCGCGCGCCTGCCAGCACGCCTTGAACACCAGGAGCCGCGCGCCCGGCGCAATCCCCACGATGCCCTCGTGGTTGTTGGCCACCGCGGCGATCACGCCGGCGATTTCGGTGCCGTGCCGATCGCGACGAAATTGCAGTTCATCGGAATCCACGAAGTTGACGGCGGCAATGACGCTGCCGCGCAGATCCGGGTGTTGAGTATCGGCGCCGGTGTCGATGATCGCGACTCTCACGCCGTCGCCGCGCGACCAAGGATGGGCGTCCGCAACGTCCATCACCTGAAAGCCGTGCTGCAGAGCCACATAGGGATCGTTGTAGACTGCGGTGCGCGTCGTGAAGGTTTGCATCGGCTGCGCCAGCGTGACGCGTTGGTCATGAGACATGGCGGCAAGCAGCGACCCGCGATCGGCGCCTTCTGGTATCTCGAGCACCGCACAATGCATGTGCAGCGGCTGGATCGGCCAAGTCGTGACCTCGCGCAGACCGTATTCGCTTTCCAGAGACCGCATCAGGCGGCGAGCGTTCGGCGAAGGTCCGTAGCTCGCAATGGCATCATAGCCGCGGGGCGTGCTGCCGGCTCGCCCCGCGGGGCCCTCGGGATCGCTCTCCACCGCCGCGATAATCAACCGCTCGGATGACTGCGCCGGCTGATCGGCGAGGGCGCGCGATTCAATTTGTATGGGTGTGTTGCTGCACCCATAGATCATAAGGAGAACGGCGGCGACCGGCAGCCGGCGCCTCATTGCGGGTGGTCCGGCACCGCCGTCGGCTGCGTAGCTTCGGCAAAACGCACCGCGGCGTTTGCGCGCAACAGCGCAAGCGAGGAACTCACCGGGCGCTTAGAATTAGCCGCCAATGAGTACACGCCCGCTTCCGTCGGCCCGGCAATTATTCGCAGCTGCGATTCGCCAAGTATGGCCTGCAGCTCAACCAACGTCGTGGCCGGAGCGAACACCGCGCGGATGACTTCTTGCGGCGCACGCGGCGCCGGAGCGGTGACCGTGTAGTAGTCCGACGGCAGCGCGCGTATTTGGAAATGCGTCCACAGAGCGGCGGCCAGAATACTCGCCGCCGCCGCCATCACGGCGATTGACGCCGCCATCGACCATCGCCGCGGATTTGACCTGCGGGCCGTGCGCTCCACCGAGGGTTCGTGAGTGGTACTTGGCGCCGCTTCCAGCTCATCCAACCGCGATTGCAGGCGCTTGAGCGAAGCCGTGGGCATGTATTCGACGCCGGGATCGGCGGTCATGGCCTCCTGAACCTGCCGCTGCTGCAGCAATTCGCCGCGGCACTCCGCGCAAGTGCGAAGGTGCGCCTCGACTCGCTGCCGTTCGCCGTCGCCGATGCGTGCATTGACGTACCAAGGAATGAGTGACGAAACCTCGCGGTGCTCGAGCATATTTTCGCGAATGTGCTTCATGTTCATTCGCCGCCCACCGGCAATTCTGACGGCCCGGTGCCGCCCAGCGCCGGCAAGTAATGGCGAAGCTTCTCGCGTGCGTGAAACATTCGTGCTTTCACGGTTCCCACCGGCGAGTCGGTGATGGCTGCAATCTCCTCGAGCGAGTGACCCAGATGATAGGCAAGTTCCAGGGTCAACCGCTGCTCCAACGGCAGTTGCCTCAGGCCATGAGCCAGCCAATCCTGAACTTCGGTTTCACCGGTGGGATCCGTGCTCTGCTCCGGCAAGGCATCAAAGCCTTGCGGATACATGAAGTTCTTCTGGCGCCGCAGCGATTTTAGGGCGGTGCGATAAGCAATGCCGATGATCCAAGTGGACACTTGCGACGCATGGCGGAAATCCTTGGCGTGTTGCCACACGACCATAAATGTATCGTTGATGATCTCTTCGACGTTTTCATATCGTGGCGTGAGCCGCGACAAGAATCGGGCCAAGCGCCGGTGGTAGCTGAGATACAGTTCTTCGAGGGCGCGCCGGTCACCCGCAGCGACTTGCGCCAGCAGCGCGCTGTCGTGTTCCCTTGGCGAGTGCAAGGCCAGTGGAGTCATCGGGGGCGCCAATCCTTTTACGTGAGCCGCTCCTGTGTAAGTCCCGGATGCGACAGAAAAAGTTGCATCGGGCGGCTCGCTAGAACCGCCAGATCAGCGTTGCGGCCCAATGGCCGCGCGCGGCTTCATTATAAAACAAAGCCTTAGCGGCTGCGGTCGTGTCGATATATGACAGCGACAGCGAAACCGGCGCCAGATCATAGTCGGCTCCCACGCTCCAATAAACATAACCGGCGGCGTCCGCACCGCTTTCGTAGGAATAACCGACGCCCGCTGTCGCGGCCAATCGATGCCTGCGCGGGGATTGCAGGTTCACCTCTACCGATTCGGCTGCCGCTTTGAACAGGCCGGCATACGACACATACCGCGGCGCGTTCGGCGAGTACACCACGGCAAAGTCCAGCCAATCCTGGTAAGCCGCATCGACGGTCAATTCGTCGTAGTCGTATTTCGAACCCGCCTGGTTCCACGGATAGCTATAATGATCGAGCACGATCTTCTGGTGCCAATCATCGCTCGCGCTCCACGCAAAGCCAAGGAACCCGCTGAGCTCCACGTTTCGAGGATCGTACGGATCGATTTGCACCGTCGACGCGAAAAGGCCGCCGAAGAATCCCGACGTTGTAGAAAAATGCAGGTCACCTTGCAGCGCAGGTTGACCGTCGCTCCTTGAAATGCCTCGCACGAAATAGTCGCTGGTCAAGCCGATGGAACCGCCCCAGCCATCCGCACCGACGCCGCGAGGCGCAAGACAGAGCGAGGCGGCGCCCAGTAGTAGAAGTCGCGCGATTGCGCCCGTGCCCATGCACGCATTGGATCCCTTCTCCCACATTGCAACCGCTGACCTCGTTCCCTTGGTGGCAGCGAAGATTAACCCTTTCTCGAATGCTTGGGCACTTGCTCAAAATATCCGGCCGCCCTTATCGAGCTGTCGAGGCGCCCGCCGATCAGAGGGAAACCAGCCTCCGCAAGAGGGCAAATGATTCCCCACGGACTGAAGGCAGCCGAATCAAGCGCGGACCGTGCAGCGTTGGTTTACGATATGCGATGAACCTTCTTCAGGGTCACGATGCCACCTGCCCCCATTGTTGGGAAGCCATCCATTTGACACTCGACTTATCGATACCGGAGCAGTCGTACATCGAAGACTGCCCCGTCTGTTGCAAGCCGATGTTGGTGACCTATTCCGCCGTTGACGGCGACCTCGCCGAACTCAGCGTTGAATCCGCCGATTGACGCCGCGGCGTAATACTCCATTGCCGCCCGGCAGCACATTCAAGATGCTGCGCGTCGCGGTCCTATTGTTGGTGTTGCTGGCGGTGGCCTTAACGACCTGGCAGGATCGCTACCGCAGCACGCGTTGGCGCGAGCCTCTGTACGTCGCCGTCTACCCCATTGCTGCGGACGACAGCCCGATGACGCAGGCATATATTGCGACGCTCGACGTCGAAAGCTTCAGGCCCATCGATCGGTTCTTCGCGCGCGAGGCGCAAGCGTACCATCTCGATACGAGCGAACCGGTCAGAACCCGGTTCAGAGCCCAATTGCACGACCGGCCGCCCGAGCGCGCAGCGCAGGCCGGCCCATTCGCCACGGCGCTGTGGAGCTTGCGGCTGCGGTACTGGGCGTGGCGCGTCAGCGGCAATGCGCGCGAACCGGAGGATATCCGCATGTTTGTGCTGTATCACGACCCTGCCCTGATGCCCAGGGTGCCCCATTCGTTGGGTCTTACCAAAGGACTCATCGGCGTGGTGTATGCGTTTGCGACGCCGATCATGAACGGCGAAAATAATGTCGTGATCGCGCATGAGCTACTGCACACCCTTGGCGCAACGGATAAGTACGATGTGGCCGACAACGCGCCCCGCTTTCCCGACGGCTACGGCAATCCGGGGCAGATCCCCCGGTTTCCTCAGCGTACGGCGGAGTTGATGGCCGGCCGGCGCATGCTCGCGCCCGATCGCTGGGAACAAGCGACCAGTCTCGACGAAGTGGTCATCGGGCCCGCCACGGCGCGGGAAATAAATTGGCCGCCGCATGGCCGTTGAACTTCAAATGCCGCCCTGCGAAGGTACGGCGCCGCCGCTCCTTGAGTGCCGGCGAATCGACATTCGTATCGAGTCCCGGATACTGGTGCGAGGACTTGACCTCCAGGTGAGTTCGGGCTCGCTGCTCGCCGTCCTCGGGCCGAACGGTTGCGGCAAAAGTCTGTCATTGCATACTTTTGCCGGGCTGCGTGTCGCCCATGCAGGAGAACTATTGATTGCCGGGCGGCCCATCACGGCGTGGACGAGGCGCGCACTGGCCCGCCAATTGGCGCTATTGCCGCAGAACGTCGAAGATCCATTCCCGGCAAATGTGCTCGAGACCGTCCTACTGGGCCGCCACCCGCATATCGCCCGCTGGCAATGGGAATCCGCCGCGGACATTGCCATAGCATCGAAGGCGCTCGCGGCTGTGGGTCTCGCCGGTTACGAGGAACGCGACGTATTCACGCTATCCGGGGGCGAACGGCGCCGCGCGGCGTTGGCGGCCGTTTTGGCGCAAGCGCCGCATCTTTTTTTATTGGATGAGCCGACCAATCAGCTGGATCCGAACCATCAACTCGAGGCGCTGCAGTTACTGCGTGAGCGCGCCGACTCAGGTGCCGCCGTCGTCGTCACCCTGCACGATCCGAATCTCGCCGCGCGCTTTGCCGATCACGTTCTACTCATCGGCAAAGACGGCGATTGGCGCTGCGGCAGCGTGGCGGAAATTCTCACCGCGCAGCATTTATCTCAGCTGTACGACACTCGATTTGAAACCGCGGAACTTGGTGGCCGCCGAGTTTTCTTTCAAGCTTAGCCCGGCGTTCGCTTGGCATTCCCGGGGCGCATCAATGATTGGGCTCCTTCAGGCGTTGCCGAAAAATGCATCGAGGTCGCTTCCGGAAGCGGCATCGGCGAATCCGCCGAACGTGCCGTGATCCGCCACCATGCGCGCAGCCCGCATAAAGCCGCCCCAAGCCGAGCGCGCGAGCGCGCCGCCGACGCTGACCCGGCGCACTCCGAGCGCGGCAATGTCCTGCATGTCGAACTCGCTGGCCCACCCCACCAGCAGATTGACGGGTTTCGGCGCCACGCCGGCGACCACCGCCGCGATTTGCTCGCGGGTGCGGATACCTGGCGCATATAGGCAGTCGGCGCCAGCATTCGCGTACGCCCTTAGTCTGCCGATCGT
Organism: Gammaproteobacteria bacterium; assembly: GCA_003132425.1. Classification (GTDB taxonomy): domain Bacteria; phylum Pseudomonadota; class Gammaproteobacteria; order Steroidobacterales; family Steroidobacteraceae; genus Bog-1198. The sequence continues at coordinate 25,078 of PKXS01000045.1, forward strand.
TTCATCCAGATCCGGGCGTTGCACCAAAAAGCACTCAGCGCGCCCGACCAGTAGCGCATCCCCGCCCGCCTTATCGATGGCTCTACGCGCCGCGCGAATCCTCTCCACCGCGATGCCGAGTTCAAACAGCGGTTGTGCCGCATCGCCGGTCGAATCTTCTATCGACAGTGCGGCCACCCCGGTTTCTACGGCAAGACGTACGCTCTGCGCTACACCGGCCGCATCGTCGGCAAAACCCCTCTCGAAGTCGGCATTCACCGGTAAATCGGTTGCCGCGACAATGGTCTGCAGATGGGCCAGCACCATGTCCCGCGACAAGGCGCCGTCCGATCGTCCTTGCGACCAAGCGCAGCCGGAACTCGTGGTCGCAAGCGCCTTGAAGCCAAGGGACTGTAGGTAACGCGCGCTTCCCGCATCCCACGGATTCGGAATCACGAAGCAACCGGTCTCGTGCAACTTGTGAAAGGCACGCCGTTTGTCGGCAATGCTGGGGCGAGTGTCGGCCATAGGGAACGCTCCTGTGGTTTGGTCGCGATTTGTATTGGGCTAGCCTACACTGCCCGGACCGGTGGCGTGGAATTCGGCGAAAAGGGTCACTTAAACATGAGTCATGGAGTTGCTGCGGGCAGTTTCAAACGGGTATTGCTGATCGCGATCGCGCTCGCTTACCTACCGCCATCGCACGCACAGGATGCTCAGCAAGTCACCGCCGCCGGGCAGCAGTCAATTCTGAGCAAACCCGGCATCGAGACGGCCGGCGCCCATAACGCCGACGTGACGGTCGTCGAATACTTCGATTACAACTGCCCGTTCTGCAAAAAGATCGCCCCCACCTTGCAAATGCTGATTGCCAAGGATCGCAAAATCGCCATCCTATACAAGGAATGGCCGATCCTCGGCGAGGTCTCGGTTTATGCCGCGCGGTCCGCGCTCGCAGCGCAATGGCAGGGTAAGTACCTCCTCGCTCACGACGCCTTGATGAGTGGTCCGCGCCTGGCGAAAGACGACCAAGTCGATTCGACCTTAAGTCGCGCCGGCGTGAACCTCGATGTCCTGGTAAAGGATCGAGCGCGGCACTCCCAGGAAATCACGGATCTACTGACTCGCAACGACAAGGAGGCGTACGCACTGGGCATTCAAGGCACGCCGGGCATCCTGGTCGGCCGTCTGCTGGTGCCGGGCAGCGTCGATCTGAACGACCTTCAGGAATTGGTCGCAAGGTCGCGGCGCAAAAACTAGCCGGGGCTGCCGTACGCGTTAGGAGTTTTCAAGTCATGGGCAACCGGCTAAGCAAGATCTATACCCGCACGGGCGACGAAGGCAGCACCGGCCTGGGAGACGGCTCGCGGGTGCCCAAAGAAAGCCTGCGCGTCGAGGCCTACGGCACCGTCGATGAGGCCAATAGCGCCATCGGTTTGGTGCTTGCCATTCCCGCCTTACCTCAGCAGATTGGGCGCTGCCTGATGGAGGTACAGCACGATCTATTCGATCTCGGCGGAGAATTGTGTATCCCAGGGCACCGCATGATCACGGCGACCCATGTCGAACGTCTGGAGACAGAATTGGATGGGTTCAACGAAGCTCTTCCGCCGCTCAAAGAGTTCATCCTGCCGGGCGGCGGCCCAGCGGCGGCGGCCTGTCATGTTGCGCGGACCGTTTGCCGGCGCGCCGAACGCCGCTGCTGGTCGCTGGCGCGCGCCGAGAACGTAGGTCCCGACTCGCTCAAATACCTCAATCGCCTCTCCGACCTCTTGTTCGTGGTGGCGCGAGTGCTTGCGCGCCACGAAAATGGCGCCGAAGTCATCTGGCGCAGAACGCGGCCGTAGAATCTACTGACGCGGCCTAAGCGCGCAGGCAGCGCTCACCAGGCGCCGCGCACGCGGCCAATCAAACGCCGGCCCCGGATCGGTCTTGCGTCCCGGCGCAATATCGCTGTGGCCCACCAGCCGGTCGGGCGATAGCCGGGGATACGCCGCGCACAACGCGGCGACGGCATCGGCAAGTGCCGTGTACTGCGCGTCCTCATAGGGAATGTTATCGGCTCCCTCAAGTTCCACGCCGATGGAAAAATCGTTGCATGCTTCCCGTCCGTCATAGCAGGATTTTCCGGCATGCCATGCACGGTCGGTGAATTTTACGAATTGCGCCAAGGCCCCGTCGCGGCGCACGACCAAATGTGCGGACACACGCATTGAACCGATCTCGGCAAAATAAGGGTGCAACTCCGCCGGCAGGGTATTCGTGAACAGCCTGTCTATCCATGGACCTCCGAATTCGCCCGGCGGCAGGCTTATCCCGTGCACGACGATGAGTTCCGCTTCGACGCCGGGCGGCCGCGGGTCGAAATTCGGCGAGGCTATTTGCTCGGCGCCGCGCATCAGTCCGCTCCCATGGTCGACCCGCAAATGCATATCCTCGATTACCGGCGTCGGCGCTAGCATATGCGACAATCCTTCCGATATGAACGCCCGCAACAAAACCGCCGCGGATTCTTCCACGCTGGCCGCCCGCGATCTAAGCGTCGTTTGGCATCCCTGCACGCAGATGAAAGATCATGAGTCGCTGCCCATGATAGCGATCCGCAGCGGCGCCGGCGCTTGGCTCGAGGATTTCTCAGGCAGGCGCTACCTCGACGCCGTGAGCTCTTGGTGGGTAAACCTGTTTGGTCACGCCAATCCACGCATTAATGCGGCTTTGCAGGAACAATTGTCCAAGCTGGAGCATGTGATATTTGCCGGCTTCACCCACGAACCCGCGGTGCGGTTGTCCGAGCAATTGATTGCGCTGGCGCCGCCCGGCCTGTCGCGATGCTTTTTCGCCGACAACGGTTCGGCTGCCGTCGAAGTCGCCCTCAAGATGAGCTTCCACTATTGGCAAAATCGCGGATGGCCAAAGAAAACTCGCTTCGTGACCTTGGCCAATAGTTACCACGGCGAGACGCTCGGAGCGCTGGCCGTTGGCAATGTCGAACTCTATAAGAGGTTGTATAAACCGCTGCTGATGGAGGTGTTCACGGCGCCGTCGCCCGACTGCTATAACCGTGAATCGGGGGAATCCTGGGAGGCGTATTCCCTTCGGCAATTCGAGCACATGGAGCGTTTGCTGGCGGAGCGCTCTGCCGAAGTCGCGGCGGTCATCGTCGAGCCTCTCGTGCAGTGCGCCGGCGGCATGCGGATGTACCACCCGGTGTACTTGACGCGATTGCGCGAAGCCTGCACGCGCTACGGAGTGCATCTGATAGCGGACGAGATCGCGGTCGGGTTTGGCCGCACCGGAACGCTATTTGCCTGCGAGCACGCCGGGATATCGCCGGATTTTCTCTGCCTTTCGAAAGGTCTCACCGGAGGGTACTTGCCTCTGTCGGTGGTATTGACCACTGACGACACATACGCCGCGTTCTACGACGAGTACACCAATCTTAAGGCGTTTCTGCACTCGCATAGCTACACCGGCAATCCATTGGCCTGCGCGGCGGCGCTCGCCACGCTCGATATTTTTTCCACGGACGACACCATACAACGCAATCGGCCGAAGGCAGCGTACCTCGCGCGATGCGCGAAGCGCCTCGAGAGCCACCCCCACGTAACCGAGGTTCGGCAGTGTGGGATGATCGTGGCCGTAGAGTTCGCCAAGAACAAGCGGACCCGCGAGGCCTATCCCTGGCAGGAACGGCGCGGTCAGCGCATCTACCTGTCCTCGCTTGCACAGGGGGTGCTGCTGCGCCCGATCGGCGATGTTGTGTACTTCATGCCCCCCTACATCGTCGATGAATCGGAAATGGATCTGATGGTGCAAGCCGCGGAGGCGGGAATCGAGAAGGCGACGTGCGATTGACCCGAGTCTACCTCGACGCGGCGCTCATTCCCGGTACCGTCGTCGAGCTTCCCTCCGACACCGCATCACACCTCGCCAAGGTGCTGCGCGCCCGCAGCGGCGATGATCTGATCCTATTCAACGGCGACGGTCGCGAGTTTGCCGGCGCCATCGAGGCGCTGCGCGGTTCACGCGTGACTGCAACGGTCGGCGCCGGCCGGCACGTCGACCGAGAGTCCCCGATCGCGGTAACGCTCGTGCAGTGCGTGCCCCGGGGCGATCGGATGGATTTCATCGTGCAAAAGGCGACGGAACTCGGGGTCGCGCGAATCGTGCCGGTCTTAAGTCAACGCAGCGTGGTGCGTCTTGACGGCAAACAGTCGGAATCCAAAGCAGCGCACTGGCGCGCCGTGGCGGTGAGCGCTTGCGAGCAGTGCGGCCGCAATCGCTTGCCGGACATCGCGGCGCCCCGGCAGCTTATCAATCACCTCGGGGAGTCTACGGCAATGGGCCTAAAGCTGGTTCTCGAGCCGGAACTGAAGGCGCCAGACACCGCAATGATTCTCGGCGGCGCCGTCGAGATCGCTATAGGCCCGGAAGGCGGATTCTCGCCCGATGAACTCGAGGCATTTCGGGTATCAGGATATTCCCGTGTCACGCTCGGACCTCGCATATTGCGCACCGAGACCGCGGCAATCGCGGCAGTCACTTGGCTGCAGACACGATTCGGCGATATGCAAGCTTCCTAGAGCATTACCGAGGTCTCTTCCGCGATCATCTGTTCGAGCCGCTCCAAATCAGGAATAAGCGGCGTCTCGTTGACCATATGGACCTGGCAAATCACCGGCGACCTTTCCGGGAAGCTGCGCGAAGGATCAGGCCGCACGACATCGGCATTCACGCGAACAAGCTGTGGAAACCCTTGGGTCAGCATGCCGAAATATCCGCAGTCCAGCTTGCCGCTGGCGGCGTGAAAGACCACGATTCTGGTGCGGCTCGAGACCGGCGGCAGCGGCTGACCGAATGCGCCCTCGAAAAATACCACCGGCACGCTGCGCCCGCCCCAACTCACGAGTCCGGCATACCAGGGGGGGGCGTTGGTCATTTCTGCCGGCGCTTGGTAGCCGATGACCTCGGCGACACAGGCACGGGGCACGATCAGCCGTTCACCCGCCAGCGGCACCAGCAGGCTATAGAGCTCATCGCGTAAATCAGACACCGGCGCTCCCGCGCGCGACCGCGCCGCGGCGGTTGACGAGCGGCTCGATGGCATCCAGCAGCTGGCTTTCCTGATAGGGCTTGCCGAGATAGTCGTCCACGCCAAGTTCTATTGCACGCGCTCGATGCTTTTCACTGACCCGCGATGTGATCATGACGATCGGAATATCCTTCAGGCGCGGATCGTTGCGCACGTGCGCGGCGACCTCGTAACCGTCCATGCGCGGCATTTCGATGTCGAGCAATATAATGTCCGGCAGGTTCTCCTGCAGCAGCGATACCGCGTCCACGCCGTCTTTGGCGGTCAGCACCCGCATGCCGTTGCGCTCCAGCAACCGCTGCGTCACGCGCCGAACCGTGATCGAGTCATCCACCACCAGCGCGAACGTGCGCCGATCGCGCTGATCGAGGACCGCCGTTTCGGTCGGGCGGGCACGCCACTCCGAACGCACCAGGGCACCCATGTCGAGAATAATCACGATGCGGCCGTCGCCCAAAATGGTGGCGCCGGCGATGCCGCGAATCGCCGAAATCTGCGGCCCCAACGATTTCACGACGATCTCGCGACTGCCGACCAGTTCATCCGTCACCAATGCGGTGGAATGCTCGCCTGCGCGGACCAGCGCGACGGACATCGATACATCCGCATCGGGCAGGCGCGTGGCGCCGATGCCGACGAAGGAGCCTAACTGTTGGAAGCGGTATTTTTGGCCTCCATATTCGAACGGCGGCGCGTCCTTGCCCAGATGTCTTGCCACGATATTGCGGGGCAGACGCACCACTCCTTCCACGGTCGCCAAGGGCAACGCATACACCTCCTCCGCGACCCGCACGATCAGTGCCTGGCTGATGGCGAGAGTAAACGGCAGGCGAACGGTGAAGCGCGAGCCTTTACCGGCGTTCGATTCGATGAACAGGCCGCCGCCGAGCTTTTTGACTTCGGTCGCCACGACATCCATGCCGACGCCGCGGCCGGAAATGCTGGTCACCTGCGCGGCGGTGGAAAAGCCGGGCGCGAAAATGAAATTGGCGATCTCGCCATCGGATTTGCCGGCCAGATCGGCTTCGCTGGCGAGCCCGGTCTCGATGGCCTTGGCCCTGATGCGCGCAGCGTCGAGGCCGCGGCCGTCGTCGGCGATCTCAATGATGATGTGACCGCCCTGATGGCAGGCGGTGAGCCGGATGGTGCCGGCCCTCGGCTTGCCGGCGGCGATGCGCGCGGCCGGGCTCTCGATGCCGTGATCCGCGCAATTGCGCACCAGATGCGTCAGCGGATCGCGCACCAATTCGAGAACCTGGCGATCGAGCTCGGTCTCGGCGCCGTGCATTTCGAGCTCGATCTCTTTGCCGAGTTCGGCGCACAGGTCGCGCACGATGCGCGGCAGCTTCTGCCAGGCATTACCGATCGGCTGCATGCGCGTCTTCATGACGCCTTCCTGCAACTCGGCCGTGACGTTGGACAGCCTCTGCAGCGGCGCCTTGAATTCCGAATCCTCGTGGCGGCGCACGAGCTCGAGCAGTTGATTGCGCGTGAGCACCAGCTCCGACACCATCGTCATCAGCCGTTCGAGCGTGTCGACGGTGACGCGGATCGACTGGTTGGCGGCTTTGGCGTTGTCGTCGTCTTTGGGCGGCTCAGCCGGCGCGGGCTTGGCGGGTTTCGGGCTGCGCGGCTCGACCGGGGTTTCGCGGAACGCGCGCTCGAGATCGTCGAGCGAATCCTCGCCCGGGCGCAACGGCCGTTCGAGCACTTGCGGCGTCAGCGTCCCAACCGCGTGTTGCGGCGCCCCAGACGCAGACGCCGGCGCGAGTCGTTCGACCATGCCTTCCAGATCGGAGATCAGATCGTCGTCGGCGCCGTCCGGCTCGCGCTGTTCGCGTTCGAGCGATTCCAGGATCTGCTTGATACGATCGATGGTGGTGAGGATGAGCGTGACGGCGTCGTTAGTGGCCGGCAGCCCGTCGCGGAACTTGCCCATCAGCGTCTCGGCGGCATGCGCGAGCGCTTCCAGCCGCGGCAATCCGAGGAAGCCGCAAGTACCCTTGATGGTGTGCACGAGACGGAAGACGTTGGCGAGAATTTTGGCGTTGTTCGGATCCTGCTCGAAACGCACGAGCTCGACGTCCACCACGTCGAGACTCTCGTTGGTCTCGGTCACGAA
>PKXS01000120.1 GCA_003132425.1 Gammaproteobacteria bacterium
TCCTGCGCTGCGCCCTCCTGCTCGCTGAACATCGACCGGCCCAGTCCGAAGATGAGCTGGACAAAAACCGGAATGAACAGGATGAAGAGGGTGACCAGGGTCCAGTAGATCGCGCCGCCCGGCAGGCCAAGCCACCCGGCAACCAGCAGGATCATCGTGGCCGGCTCGACGAGCGATCGGCGCAGGTTATCGAGGATCTTCCAGCGCGAGATCGTCGAGATGGGGTTGCGCACGTAGTGGCCGGTCTCGTCCGGTACCCGCGTGAACAGCCACTGCACGATCTGCCAGTCGCCGCGCACCCAGCGGTGCTTGCGGCGCGTGTAGGCACTGTAGTGCGAAGGGTAGTCGTCGATGATTTCGACATCCGTGGCGAGGCCGACGCGCGCGTACGCCCCTTCGATCAGGTCGTGGCTCAGCAGGGCATTGCGAGGGAACCGCTTCTCCAGCACCGCGTGCAGGGTGGCAACTTCGTAGATGCCTTTGCCGGTGAAGCTGCCCTCGGCGTAGAGATCCTGATAGACGTCGGAGATGGCGCGCGTGTAGATGTCGAAGCCCGTCTGGCCCGAGTAAATGTTCGCCATGCGCGACTGCGAGGCAGAGTGTACGCTGACGCCGACGCGCGGCTGCAGAATTCCGTATCCCTCGGTGACGATGCGGCGCTCGGGATCGATGATGGCGCGGTTGAGCGGGTGCATCATCGCGCCCACCATGGCGTGCGCCGTGCCCCGCGGCAGCTGCGTGTCGGAATCGAGCGTGATGATGTAGTGCACTTTGCCCAGGATGCTGGTGTCGCCGGCCTTCACCGGGAAGGCGTCGAAGTGGCCCGTGAGCAGGTTGTTCAGGTCGAGCAGCTTGCCGCGTTTGCGCTCCCAGCCCATCCAGCATCGCTCTCGCTCGTTCCACAGGCGCCGCCGCTGCAGCAACAGGAACCGATCTTCGCCGTTGATGTTTCCGTAAAACCGATTCAACGACGCCACTCCGGCAACGGCGGCCGCCAGCAGCGCCTCATCACCGGGCACTTCTTCAGCATCGGCGTCACGCCAATCGGACAGCAGCGCAAAGCGAATGTCGCCGTCCCGGCTGGCGAGGTAGTGAACCTCGAGGTTTCTGATGTGCTCTGCGATATCCGCAATGCTGGTCAAGAGCGTGGGCACCGCGACTACGGTGCGCAATTCCGCCGGCACGCCGTCGATGAGCTCCAGTCCCGGAAGTGGGTTGGCCTTGCAGCAATGCGTAACCCAAAAATTCATGATCGCAGTGCCGATTTCAGTGGCGCATAGGAGCGCCAGCGCGACGATTCCGGCGGCCATCATCGGATTGCGATGCGGCGCCCCCGCCATCAGGTAAAAAGCGGCCGTTGCCCCGACACTCAGGGCCGTGATTCCGCCCGTATATCCGTACACTCCGGCCGCGCGCGTCCAGCGAGCGAACCGTTGATTCCACGGAATGCGGTAACCCAACTCCAATTCAAGCTCACGGCGGCCGGCCGCGATGAGGTAATACCCTGGCTCAAGCTCATGAGGCCGCGCGCCCGCTCGTTTTGCGGCCTCCAAGGCACGCTGCGCAACCTCCATCTCGGTATGCGGTGAGCGGCGCGCCAGATCCTCGATCGCGTGGCGATAGAGATCGCGGCTGGAAAAATCGAACGTGCCATACAGGCTTTCCGTCCGCATCAATTCGTCGACGAGACTTACGCTCTCGAAGAATTTCGCCCAGTCGACCGATGATATGAGCCGTAGACTGGTGATGACGTTGCGCACGCTGACATTTACCGCGCCTTGGCGTTGATGTTCGTTATGAACGATGTCGTCGGCGGTGGCATTTTGCGCGGCCAGCCTCTTGTGCAGCCATGGCAGTGCGGGGGTGGTTGCAGGATCGTGGTCCCGCAGGCGCTGAAACAATTGCGCTGCAAATACGTTCGGTAGAGGCTGGGCCTCGATCACGCGCAATGCGGCGGTATCCGGCGCCGGATCCGCCGAATCATCCGGCAGCAGCTTATCCGCCAGTTCGTCGGCTTGCTCGCGCAGGTTCAGACGATAGACGATCCCGGCGGCCATGCGACTTAGGTTATCGACCAACACCACCCGTAAGCTGATGGCGACCGCCCATAATTCACCGATCGTCAGCGGTTGTATTCGTTGGTAGGCCCGGCAGAATCGATACAGCGAGTCCAATTCGAACCGATTATCGGTATGCGCAACTATTGCCCAAGCTAGACCGTAAACTCGCGGATATCCTCGCAACGGGCCATTAGAGATCTTCGGCAGCTGCTTGTAGTATTCAGTCGGAAGATCGCGTCGGATAGCCCGGATGTGCTCATCGACGATGTAGTAGTTATCCACCAGCCATTCAGCCGCCGGTGTGACCGCGTGCGCGTCGCGCATTCCGGCGATCAGGATTTGATATGCCGCGTTCAGGCCGGCCGCGTTGTCTCGCAGCTGGCGATGCAAGGAAATTCCCGCGGTTGGCCGCGGCGAAACCTCCTGGGTTCTCGCCAAAGTCTCCGCGTAGTGCTCAAGGCGCTCGACGCTGAAAATTTCAGCGGAAATCGGCTCATCAATGGCCGATTTGCCCTCCAATAGCGCACGCCCAAGCCGGCGTGAGCGGGAATACTTCAAAGGCGCCTCTCCGATGGTGGTGCATCAATTTCGATGCATAGAGTACTGCAGTTTCTGTGCCACGACGTTGGCCAGGGCGTTCAAAGCAGGATTACTCAGCATACAACACTGCGCGCGGCGGCGCAGGCCTTGTAAATCTTACCGGTGTCGCGCAGCCCGCTCATTCGATGCGCAATTTCGAGAATCGGTACCAAATAAACAAAACGATTCCGGCGCTCATCTGCACCCAGCCGAGCCACCGGTACTGCGTGAACAACCCCAGCCAAATAAGTCCGGAAAGCCACAGCACGCCGGCGGCGATCGCGGTGTCCCGTCGAACGTTGGCCAGCCGCATTTCATTGCGAAGCTCCTCCATCTGCGTGTTTTCCACCGGCAATCGGAAACGCCCCTCCGCCGCGTCTCGCAGAGCGGATTGCAGTATCCTCGGTACCTGCTGCAGGGCATCCAATGTGTCGGGCAGTTGCGCGCGCGCGCGCCGCAATAGCGCGCGCGGGCTCATGCGCTCGCGCATCCATGCGCGCAGCACCGGCTGAGCCGTCTTCCATAGGTCAAGTTCCGGATAGAGCTCGCGACCCAAGCCTTCGATATTGAAAAGCGTCTTTTGCAGCAGAATCAGCTGCGGCTGCACTTGCATGTCGAACCGCCGAGCGGTTTCGAATAGTCGCAACAGGACTTGCGCAAATGAAATTTCCTTCAGTGGCTTGTTGAAAATCGGTTCACAGACCGTACGCACTGCGGACTCGAATTCGTCCGCCCGGGTTCCCTTCGGCACCCAGCCGGACTCCACGTGCAACGCCGCGACGCGGGCGTAATCCCGTTCGAAAAACGCCATGAAATTTTCGGCGAGATAATGCTGATCGCGCGCTGCCAGAGTTCCGACGATGCCGAAGTCGACGGCCGCATAGCGGGGATTCTGCGGATCGTCGGTTTGCACGAAAATATTGCCGGGATGCATATCGGCGTGAAAGAAATTATGCCGAAACACCTGGGTGAAGAAAATTTCCACGCCGTTCTCGGCGAGTTTGGCGATATTGGTGCCGCGCGCGCGCAACTCGTCGATCCGGTTCACGATGACCCCATGTATGCGCTCCATGACCATGACGTTGACCCGGCAATAGTCCCAATGGACCTCGGGAACGTAGAGCAATTTCGATCCGGCAAAATTCCGCCGCAATTGAGCGGCGTTGCCGGCTTCGCGCATCAAGTCCAGTTCATCCAGGACGGTCTTGCGGTATTCGCGCACAATTTCGCGCGGCCTTAGCCGCCGCGCTTCCTTCCAATACTCGTTTGCAAAGGCCGCGAGCGTCTGCAAGACTTCGAGGTCGCGTTCGATGATCTCGCGCATGCCGGGACGCAATATTTTGACGACCACCTCTTGTCCGTTCTTGAGCGTGGCCGCGTGGACTTGGGCAATCGAGGCCGCGGCCAGCGGCGATTGTTCGAAAGCGCCGAAAATATCCGCGATGGGCCGGCCGAAGGCAGCTTCGATGGTGGCTACGGCGATCTCGCTGCCGAACGGCGGCACGCGGTCCTGCAGCTTCGCCAATTCGTCGGCGATGTCGACCGGCAATAGATCGCGGCGGGTGGACAGGACCTGTCCGAATTTCACGAAAATCGGCCCAAGCTCCTCGAGCGCGAGCCGCAGACGCTCGCCCTGCGTAGCTCCGGCGCTGCGTTGGAACCAGGTCCAGGGCGAGAGATACACCAGAAACCGAAAGGGGCGGTACAGATGCGTCGCGCGCACGAAATCGTCGAGACCGTGCCTGACCAGGGCGCGCTGGATCTGCAGCAGCCGGACGGCGACGCGCAGGTGCATCAGGCGTGGCCCTTCAGTCGTTGTTCGAGCCCGGCGAGCCGTGCCTGGATCCGGTCGGCCGTTTCACGCAGCGCATCGACGCCGCGCAGGAATTCCTCGAATTCCGTCTGATTGACCAAGTCGCGGCTTTCCTCTTGCAAATATTCGGCAAGGTTTTCCCGTGCGGTGCTGCCGGTGCTGCGCACCCACGCCATCCCCCGCTGCGCGAACTGCACGAAGTGCCTTGCAGGCATATCCCCCGCGAATCGCGAGAGTTCTTCCTCCAAGTCCGGGCGCGCGAGCGCGAACAATTCGCGATACCGATCGGCGATTTCCGCATCGCCGCGAATCTGCGCCGTGCGGCGCGCTGTGGCGCGGCTCGCGCTGCCCGTCAGCAGTTGCAATAGAGTCAGGGGAGATCCCGAAATAAGCGCATCGGCCGCGGAATCATCGCCTGCGAGGAGCGTTAGGCGGCGGTCCGGTACGCTCGCGCGCACTCGGGTGAAGCCCTCGACGTCGACTTGCAGGGAGGTTCCGCGCAGGCGCTGCGCGAGCTCCGTCGCTTGCGAGGACGCGTCTATATTTCGATTGAGCAGCGCCTCGACGGAGGCAAGCCAAGCGGGAGTTGCCGGCATGTCAGATCTTGTACCCGCGGTGCACGGCGACGATTCCGCCCGTCAAGTTGTGATAGCGCGTCTGGGAAAACCCGGCGCTGCGCAACATCTCGAGCAACGCCTCCTGGTTCGGATGCAGGCGGATGGACTGCGCCAAATATCGATAACTGGCGGCGTCGTGCGCGATGAGGCGCCCCATCAGCGGCAGCGCATTGAAGGAGTAAGCGTCGTACAGCGGCTTGAGGCCCGGCGCCACGGGCGTCGAGAATTCGAGCACCAGCAATTGGCCTCCCGGCTTCAATACCCGGTACATGGAGCGTAGCGCGGCGGCCTTGTCCGTCACATTGCGCAGGCCAAAGCCGATGGTCAGGCAGTCGAAGGCGTCATCCTCGAACGGCAGGCGCTCGGCATCGGCAACGATGCAGGCGACGTTGCCCACGAGGCCCGCGTCAAGCAGCCGGTCGCGGCCGACCTCGAGCATTGCCGGGTTGATGTCCGATAGCACGACCCGGCCCTCCTTGCCCACCTGCCGCAGCAGCCCTCGTGCAAGATCTCCGGTGCCCCCAGCGACGTCGAGCGCCTGTTGGCCGGGGCGCAGTCCGGTCAGAGACAACGTGAATCGCTTCCAGAGCCGATGCACGCCGAAGGACATCAAATCATTCATCACATCGTACTTGCCCGCCACCGAGGCGAATACCGAACGAACGCGCTCGGCCTTTTCGGACCAAGGGACCTTTTCAAATCCGAAATCCACCGTGCGGTCGGAATTACTCATGACGCCCCTCCAGCTGAGGCCGTATTGTATCCGACTAGAGCGAGCGGCTGATTCCCGCTTCGGCGCAGCGCTCGAGATAGCGCGCCCAATTGGCCGCCCGATCGCGGCCCAGCTCGTACAGCAGGCTCCAGGTATACAGCCCGGTGTTGTGACCGTCGTCGAACAGCAGACGCACCGCGTAGTTACCCACCGGGTCGATACCGGTGATTCCGACGTTTTCCTTGCCGATCTGCAGAACACCCTCGCCGCCGCCGTGGCCTTTGACCTCGGCCGAGGGGGAGAACACACGCAGGTATTCGAACGGCAGTTCAAAGCGCGAACCATCGTCGAAACTCACATCGAGAATGCGCGATTGCGTGCGTATCCTGATGTCGGTCGGATGCGGCACGATCAGGAGCCTGTCCGACTCACAAGATATACCGCGACAAATCCTGGTCGCGAACCAATTCGCCGAGGTTGCCCTCGACGTATTCACGATCGACGAGGACTCGCGTGCCGCTGCGGTCGGCGGCATCGAAAGACACGGCTTCCAGCAGCCGCTCCATTACCGTATGCAGGCGCCGCGCGCCGATGTTCTCGGTGCGCTCGTTTACCTCGAATGCAACTTCGGCGAGTCGCTGCACACCTGATTCCTGGAATTCCAAGTCAACTCCCTCCGTGGCGAGCAGCGCCGTGTACTGACGGCACAGCGATGCATCAGGCTCGGTCAGAATACGTACGAAGTCCTTCACCACCAACGGATCGAGTTCGACGCGAATCGGCAAGCGGCCCTGCAATTCCGGGATAAGATCGGAGGGTTTCGACATGTGGAACGCGCCCGAGGCAATAAACAACACGTGATCGGTTTTCACCGTGCCGTACTTGGTATTGACGGTGCAGCCCTCGACCAATGGCAATAGGTCCCGCTGCACGCCTTCGCGCGA
>PKXS01000043.1:0-44450 GCA_003132425.1 Gammaproteobacteria bacterium
TCAAATTAACTGACCCCTCTCAACGGCAGCGGCGGTGGTCGTGGCCCCAGACAGGCCGCCAGTCAGGGGAATCTGGCGGCTCGGGGCGAGGGCAGCCAGGTTGCAGGTCTGCTCCATAGGGGCAAAGGTGAAATCATCGTTCTCGTCCTGGCCGGTGGCGTAGCGGCCGTGCACCTGATAAGGGCCGGCTGCGCCGGGATCGAGTGAACCGTCGGGGCGAAAGGCCAGATGCAAGGGTTGGTCGGGCGCGTCGATCTTAATATACGAAGCCGCGCCGTCAGCGACGACCGTGTACGGATAGGCGCGTGCGGCGTCGGGGCCGCAGCCGAGAATCACGGACTCCGGGAAGAATTGCACGCTGAAGCCAGTCGAGGCTGAGGCGAAGATGCCGTGCATACGGATGCCGGGCGGCGTGGGTGGGCCTTTGTCGCCGCTAAACATGGATTTGAGCAGGTCGGTCTGCATGGTTTGCGCGCCGACGCTCGCGCCCTTGGAAGACAGGTTCAGCGCCGGGCAGGTGACCCGTTTGGAATTGAAGACCGTGTGGCCCGCGTTTGCGCTGCCGGAGACGTGATTGCCGGCCGAGTCGTAGAGATTGCCGTATTGATCCCTCTGCGTCGCGTTGGACGGCGTGTCGTTGACGTAGCCGGAGGCAATGACGCCGTCGAGCGTGACGGGGCCGGGGCCGGTGATGGTGCCGTCAGCGTGGAGGGCCAGGACCAGGGGCCGGGGCGTTGTGTTGATCGTGAGGGTTGCGCGACCAGTTTTGAAATCGAGGGTATAGGCTTCCTGATTGGGCGACAGGCCGGAGCAGTTGACGAGCACGCCGCCGTCAATGAAGTCGAGGCGCCAATTGCCGGGCCCCTCGAATACGCCAGCCATAGTGGGCCCGGGCTCGGGTTCCTTGTTGGCTCCGGGCAGGCCGGCGCCGAGCATCTGGCCAAATGCGCCAAGCAGCGCGTTGCCGGTGCAGCTGGCGGCGAGTCGGCCAGAGGTGACGCAGCGGCGAATGGCGCGCTCTTCGGCGTTTTTGGGCGGCGCCGGCTGGCCGGGAACTGCCGCGCTGCTCGGCGGCGGCGGCGGAGCGTTGAGCTGGGCAATGGCCTTCTGCTCGTTGGCGTTGTAGGTGTCCTGCTGTCGCTTTTGGAAAGCAGCGGCAGCGCCGAGCTGTTTGGCGCTGGGCTGGGTGCAGGTAGGCAGCAGTTTTTTCAGGGCGCCGCGGGCGACATAAGTGTAGGAGTTCATGCCGTTGGGCAGCAGCTTGTCCGGGTGCGCGACCATGCAGGTGGCGGTGTCGGAGAGGTCGCGGATGTTGCAACTCTCGACGTAGATATGTTCACCGCTGCAGATATAGGTGGGGCCGACAGGAATGTCTTGCGCTGAGGCGATGGCGGGCGCGATGACAATGGCGACGGCCGCGAGGAAAAGGCGTGATGGACGGAAGAGACCGCGACGTTCCAACTGCCGGCTAGTTGGCATAGGTCCATCCTGTCTCTACGACTTTCTTGTTCTTCTGACGCAGGGCGTCGGCGTGCGCCTTGAGGGCGCCCTGCGGGTCGTTGGAGTTCACCGGACTACAGGTTACGAGCACGGCGCCTTCATTGCCGGACTGGCCAAGGTAGCGTCGGAAATCAAGCCGCCATGGTTCGCTGAAGTCTTGTGGGTTCTTCACTAGAAAGACGCCGCTGAGGCGCACCACATCCCTTGTTTCGTCCGAATAGCACAGCATGTTGACGGGTCCGCGGGAAGCGGCCGAGACTTGCCCAGAATTCTTTGAGGATCCGCACGAAACGCAGACGCAAAGGCAGGACAACGTAATCCCGAACGTTATCACTTGAAACGGCCTATCCATCGATGCATCCCCTTCGGTCTTGTAGTCGCGCCGGCGACTCCATTTGTCAGCGGTACTAGATGAGACGCGCGCATCGCCGTTTTGTCAGGCTGGCGACTCGCCGGCTTACCTCTCCTGCAGTCCAACCACTATCAACCGCAGGCGTGAACCTCTTGGTTGCACTGCGAATTCACGACCGGCCCGCACACGACCATGCAAGCCCAGCCGCTTGAAGATTATTTATGAAACAGATCCCGCAGATTGTTGAAAAATGAGCGAGACCGCATGTGTCTTAAGGTCGCGGTCCACTTATCCTCTGCGAGCAATTTTCGTTGGAGATCCGCCTCTTCTCTTTTCATTAGTTCTAAGACTCTTGTGTCCTCGTCATCATCCAGCCAGTAACCATGTTGGTTCGGACAGAACTCCATCTCCAGATCGTAAAGCCTGTACCTGAACCTCTGAAGGAGAGCGCTACATTCCGGGCAATTGTGAGTTGTCGCGGCTGAACTGAAAACCAAACTTCCCTTCCAGCGATCGCCGAAATCAAACACCTCATCCTCCAATTCTTCGAGTTCATCGTGCTCGAGCCACATTCCTTTACAGGACTGACAGTAGTTGACCTTGACCTTGTGCCGTATCGCTGGCAGCAGGTCCACGCTGCATTTAGGACATTTCACTTGAGCCTCCGCTTCGTTCATTTCCTGATGTGAGGTACGCCGCTATGGTTCTATCAACTTATATGACATCGTGCGGACGCTCAAGCGATCCGATGATCGGGCAAGCGCGGCTGAACGGCGGAATATTTGCGCACGGCGCATCGGGACCGCCGACGGTCCGCTTTCGGCGTATTCGCCTGCTCGGGGCAACTGACGGCTGCTGGCCAGAATTCTGCCTCATGGGACCCGCTGATGGGAATTTCGCTATGGGCTTCTGGAGTTGACCGAGGGTGTGTGAAATCGCTGATAATTTTGGCACCGTAGAACATCTCTCTTCGGGGTAGCCGGAGCGACTGATGAAGCGATTTATCGAAGGCGAAGATCGTTCACAAAGCACCTTAGTTTACTGAGCATCTCGACGACTACATTGTTGAGGATAACCCGGTACGGGTCATCGACGTGTGTGTCGATGATCTGGATTTGAGCGAGCTTGGCTTTGACGGCATGCAGCCAGAAAGTGACCGGGCGTCCCGCATACCATCCCGCCTCGCTGCCAAGGATTTACATCCACGGTTACTTGAACCGCATTCAGTCCAGCCGGTGCCTCGAGCGAGAGACTCAGCGCAACGTCGAACTAATTTCGCTCACGGGCCGACAGACGCTGGACTTCAAGACGATCGCGGACTTTCGCAGGGATAACGGCAAGGCGATTCGTAGCGTATGCCGAGAGTTCATCGTTTTACTCCGCGATCTGAAGCTGTTCTCAGAGGCGATCGTGGCCATCGATGGCAGCAAGTTCAAAGCGGTCAATAACCGTGACAAGAATTTCACCGACCGCAAGCTCAAAGAGCGGATGCAGCAACTGGAGGAGAGCATTGCGCGCTACATGACGGAACTCGCTCGAGCGGATCGTGAACCGGCGCTAGTGACACGTCAATCGGCGTTTGCCATTGGTACCTGCATCGTAAGTGAAAATAAACCGACAGGCCACGGGTAAGCTAAAATACGCTGCTGACGCAAGCCGTGAGATGCGGAGTACGGATTCGAATCACGTCAATGGCGACGAGGAAGTTCTCGACGCTGTTCCTCAGTATCAGGGGCCAACGCTTCACTCAACGACGTCCCCATGTGACGCAAGGCCGAGCCGGCCCGATCAACGATGCCGGTGAAGCCCACGAAGCCGTGAATCATTCCTTCTTCGCAGCGGTGGATGACGGGCGTGCCGCTCGCGGCCAACGCTTCCGCGTAGCGTTTTCCCTCATCGCGCAGCGGATCGAATTCCGCTGTCACGATCAGCGCGGGAGGAAGGCGGGAATGGTCCTTCGCGAAGAGCGGCGATGCCCTGGGGTCGAGCATGTCACGCCCGTCGCGCAGGTAATTAACGCACGACCAGACCATCAGTGGCCGAGTCAGTCTATAGCCGTCTCCGAACTCAGCGTGCGAAGGCGAAGACATGGTCATGTCGACGGCCGGATAGATGAGTAGCTGGAAGCGCAGGACCGGGGCGCCGGTATCTCGAGCGTGCAGTGCGACGACGGCGGCCAGGTCGCCCCCGGCACTATCGCCGCCGACTGCGATTCGCGACGCATCTGCGCCGATGATTTCTCCGTTCTCTGCGACCCACTTCGTCGCGGCAATGGCGTCTTCGACCGCTGCGGGAAACTTGTGCTCCGGTCCTAGGCGATAGTCCACGGCCGCCACGACACAGTCGGAATACACGCACAACCACCGGCAGACGTGATCGTGGCTGTCGAGATCGCCAAAGCTCCAACCACCCCCATGGAAAAACATCAGCACCGGGCGCGCACTGGCGCGAGGCTGGTACAGCCGCAGAGTAAGCTCACCGCCGGGTCCCGGAATCGACCTGTCGGAGACTTTCCAGAGTGCCGGCGCACGACCGGCAACCGCCCTCAAGCGATCCCGATATTGAACTCTCGCTTCGGACGGCGACAGATGATGGAGCTCGGCCGCGCCGCTGCTCGCGGCCGCGGCCAAAACCGCGGCGATCTGAGGGTCCAGTCGGTCGTGTGACAACGAGTGCATTCGCGCCTCCGCAAGTGAATCCTAAAAGACGACGATCTGTCGGATCGTCTCACCGTCCGCAAGTCTGTCGAACGCGCCATTGATCTCCGTCAGTCCAATGCGCTGACTCATCAGTCGATCCACCGGTAACCGACCGGCGCGATACAACGAGACATAGGCCGGAATGTCGCGTACCGGGACGCAACTGCCTAAGTAGCTGCCCCGGAGAGTCCGCTCTTCGCCCACCAATTGCAGAGCAGGTAGTGACATTCGCTTGTCTGGATGGGGGAGTCCGGCCGTCACAGTCTGGCCTCCACGCCGCGTGATCGCCCACGCGAGTTCCAATGCCGCGGTAGATCCCGCCATTTCGAAAGCGTAATCGACGCCGCCGGCAGTATAATCCCGTATTCGTGCAACGCAATCGGGCAACGCCGCACTGAATGTGCTCGTCGCGCCCAATTGTCCTGCAAGGTCAAACTTCGTCTCTCGTACATCAATGGCGATGATCGTGCGGGCACCGGCGAGCTGCGCGCCGAGCAGCGCGTTCAAACCAACGCCACCCAGCCCTACGATGGCGACTGTTGAGCCCGCTCGAACCTGTGCTGTGTTCAGGACTGCGCCGACGCCCGTAATTACTGCACATCCGAACAATGCCGCCACATCAAACGGTACGCCGGCGTCAATTTTGACCACTGAATTGCGGCTGACCACGGCATGGTCGGCAAAGGCGGAGACACCGAGATGGTGGTAAATGGGCCGACCGTCGAGACTCAGACGTCGGGCACCCATCGACAAGGTCCCGGCCGCGTTCGCGGCCGCGCCAGGCTCGCAGAGTGCCGGGCGCCCTTGCGCACAGGGTACGCAGTGACCGCAGCTCGGCACGAAGACCAACACGGCATGATCACCTACGTTGATGTTGCGGACGCCGGGCCCGATCTCGAGGACGATACCGGCGGCCTCGTGACCGAGAGCCAGCGGCGTGGGTCGCGGCCGCGTGCCATCGATAACCGATAGATCGGAGTGGCACAACCCGGCGGCCATGATCTTAACGAGCACCTCCCCTTCGCCCGGAGGTTCCAATTCGAGCGTTTCGATATGCAGGGGACGACTATGTGCATAGGGAGGGATCGCGCCAACCTCATGCAGAACTGCGGCTCGGATTTTCATAGGTGCGTTTCGTGTCGTGCGGATCGTGACGGGCTCATCACAGATGCTCTCGCATCCAACGCGTCACAAAGCCCAGAGCGTCTCGTCCCGCATCGAGCGCGCCGGAGAACGACATGAAGCCATGAATCGTGCTGTGGAAGCAGCGGTGAGTTACCGGAACTCCGGCCTTCACCAAACGCTCGGCATAGAGTTGACCTTCGTCTCTCAATGGATCGAACCCCGCTGTGATGATCAGCGTGGCAGGTGCGCCTTGGAGATCCTCTTCAAGAATCGGCGACGCCTGTCGAGTCCTCGCCTGATCGGGCGCTTGCAGATACAGGCCGACCGACCACGCAATGCTGGCGCGCGAGATGAAGTAGTCTCCCCCGCCGAATTGGCGCCGCGAAACATAGGGCGGGTCTTCCAACAACGACAGCTGGGGATACAGAAGAATCTGGCCGGCGACTGGCTGACCTTTCGCACGGGCGCAAAACGCAAGTACCGCTGCGAGATTACCGCCGGCGCTATCCCCCGCTACGCTGATGCGCGACGGATGTCCCCCGAGCGTGACTGCATTGTTTGCCGTCCATCGAAGGGCCGCATAGCAGTCTTCAAGTCCGGCTGGAAAACGATGCTCGGGCGCGAGGCGGTAGTCCACGCTGACGACGATCACACCGCTCTGCACGCAAAGGAAACGACAGGTGTTGTCGTAGCTTTCCAGATCGCCCAGCACCCAGCCTCCCCCGTGGAAGAACACCAGAGTGGCACAGGTCGCACCGAGCCGCGGCGCAGGACGATAGATTCGCAGTGGGATCGGGCCGCCCGGCCCGGGTATCGTGATTTGCTCGCAACGATCGACGTCGTGGCGCGGCACGTCCAATGACAGCATGAGATCCTTGAGACTCTTGCGTGCGTCCGCGATGGGCATGTCTTGCAGAGGCGGGGCGCCTGATGCCTTGCCAGCATCCAGAAGCGCGCGACTTTGCGCGTCGAGCCCAGCCTCCGCGTCGTGGTGCTCGGACATCATAGGCCGCCTGAGGTTCTAAGGTAGGTGAGACTTGCTACCGGCATTCCTGAGATGATCGTCAGAGGTGAATCTCTACTCCGACGCCAAAATTGCGGGGCGGCAGATAGTCCACCACCCGTGCGCTGCCGAGCAGAGGGGAAACGACGTTCATCGACTCAATCACCAGTTTGTTGGTGAGATTGTCGCCAAACGCGAACAGCCGCCACCGACCGGTGGGCGACTGCCAGGCGACGCCCATGTCGAGAAGCCCATAGGCTCCCTGACTGCGCAGAGGGTCTTCGAACTCGCTGAAATAGAATTTGTCGCGCCACGCGTAGTGAACGTCGCCTTGCAGCTGGCCCCCTGCGGCCAAGGGCTGCGTGTACTGCATGCCAAGGCCCAATTGCCACTTCGACACCAAGGGCAGCGGATTACCGGCGACATTCACCGGTGGTCCACCGAGACGCAAGTCCTCGGTCGTGAAATTATCGAAAATCGCATGCAGATACGCTGCCGAAGCGGAAATATGCAGGCGCTCGAGCGGGACGATCGTAAGCTCGAGTTCCGACCCGTTGATGGTCGACTGCGCAGCATTCGTGAGAACGGAATTCACGGCGCCCACCTGAACGACCTGCATGTCCGTATATTTCGCGTGAAAGATGTCCGCATCGATCAGAAACCAGCGACCCGGGCTGGTGTATTTGGCACCCAGCTCATAGTTGTCGATGAATTCTGGTTTCACGGGAGGCTGGAAAGCGCCGAGGTTGATGGCTCCGGACTTGTAGCCTCGCGCAACGTTGAAGTAGTACAGCACACCGTCCGTCGGTGCAGCCGCGAGCCCGATGCGGCCGGTCCATGCGCCCCAGCTGCCTGCATTGGGCTTGGCCGTGTCGGATCCGGCGAAGTCCAAAAACTCCTCGGCCTGCTTCTTGTCGGAACTGTATCGGACTCCGGTGCGCAGACTGAGCCAATCCGTCAGCGCCAACGTGCCATCGCCATAGAGCGCCGAGGATACCGTTTGGACCGTGCCGCCCACGTCGATGGTTGCGGGAAATGGAACGCTGTCCTGCGCCGGATTGCCAGTTAGAAAGCCGAGCGGGTAGAGACCGGGAACGACGACATCGCCAAACTGGCGAATCTTGAGGTAGGTCCCGCCAAAGAGCCATTCGAACTTCGAGCCGGTGCCCCCGGAAAGATAGGCCTCGATGCTGTGCTGCGAACTCGTCAGGTAATCGTTGTCGAGCAGATACACCGGTGCGGCAGTACCGTCGAGGTCATAACCATAGATCGTGTTGTTGCCGCGGGTATCGGCAATCACGGTCAGTTTGGCGCCTGAGAATGGCTGTTCGTAGCGGCCCGTCACGCTCCACACTCGGCGCTCGTACAGCGCGTAGTTACTGTCTATCGCGTTCGGATCGGAGGTGGGGCGCGCGCCGAACAAGAGCTGCGCCGGCTGTTGGTAGCTCTCCGGCAGCACCTTGGAAGTCGGACCATTGTCGTCTTCGTGTGAGTAGTTCGCCGTGACCCGTACAGTGCCGGTACCGACCGGCGATTGCAGCTGGAGTCTCGCGGCTTGAGTATCGGTCTGATTCACGCGGTCGGGGGCGCCGGCGGTTCCCGCAATGAGGTTAGGCGTGAAGCCGTTGTTGTGTTGCTCCTGCACCGAGAGCCGCCCCAGAACGCCCGATGAACCAAGCGGGCCCGAAACATAGCCATCCACGTCGGCACGCCCGAAGTCACCGCCCGTGAGTTTGAGATCCGCGGCGTCCTCAGACGTCGGTGCGGCCGATACGACGCTGACCGCGCCACCGACCGCGTCACGCCCATAGAGAGCGGGCTGTGGTCCGCGCAGCACCTCGATCCGGTCGACGTCCATAAAAGCCACGCTGCCCGCGGTCGGGTCGGCGACGTACACGCCATCGTCGTAGAACGCCACGCCGGGGTCGCCCCCCGGTTGCAGAAGCGTGAGCCCGACACCACGCATGTTGAGTTGCATATGCGCATTCGCGTCGGAGTAGTTCAGGCTCGGCACCAGGTTCTCGAGATCCGAGACTGCGGTCTTCCCGAACGTGCTCAGCGATTCAGCCTGAACCGCCGTCATCGACTCGGGCGTTTTTTGAATATCGGTCTGGCGCCTCAACGCGGTCACGACGATCTCGTCGAGCGCGTCTGATTTCGGCGAGCTTCCGCCGTTCGCAGAGCCGTTGCTGTCTGGGAGGTTTTGCGCGAACGCGTTTAGTCCCCCTGTAAGCAAAGCGAAGGTAACCATGCACAGGACACCCGACGCAATCACTTGACTCTTGCCCATCGACATCCCCCTCATACTGCGCATGCGCCTTGTACTGCAAGACTTACGCTGTATTCGTTAGCTGCACACATGCTGAAGCGGCGGGTGCAACCTCACAAGGACGCTAGGGATCAGCGTCCGGGGAGACAAATTCGCTCACAGCTCGAGAGCTTTCGCTCCTCAGATGCGGGTTTCTTGATGGCGAGCGCGGTACTGCGCCGGAGATTGCCCGAACCATTGGTGACAGGCTCGGCGAAAGCTGCGGTCATCGGAAAAGCCCATATCCGCTGCGATGTCGGCCACCGACTTGTCCGTCAGGAGGAGCGCTGCGGCGTGGTTACGATGCAGCTCGAACACAATCTCGCGAAAGTTTGCACCCTCTGCATCCAGACGACGGCGCAGCGTCGCAACACTGAGGCTCAAGCGCAGCGCGAGCATGGGCTCATTGAGTCGCTCCTGCGCAAGGATTTCCCGCACTCGATCGGTCGTCGGGGTCACGGGTTCGACGCCGGGCGTGACTCGGTCGCTGAGCTTCAATTCCTTGAGAAACTGATCAACGACAACTGATCCCCATCTTCCAAGCTTCACCGGCACCACCGGTGCTCGTGCAGCCTCCGCCGGATATACGAGGGTAACGCCTCGGCCTCCACGGACGATCGGGCATCCAAGCGCCGATACGATGGTAGTCATGACTCCGGCCGGCGCCGCCGCCGCTCGCACCCACGACACCTGAAACTGCTCTCCAGTGACCCAGCGCAACGAGCAGTGGATCGCCACGGCGTAGACTTCCTCGTAGATCGCGCGTACCGGATCGGCCTTGCCTCTCATTCGCACGGACACTTCCAATCTCCGTCGCGTAAGGTGAGACTCGATGGCGATATCCGGTCGCAGGAGCCGCGACCCGCCGATGAATCGTTTAAGTGCGCCTATCGTGTTCAGACCATGACACATGATGGCAACGTGCAGATCGAACTGCCCCGGAATCACCGGGGTCGGCGCAAATCCATGCGATTCGTCGCGAATTCGACGAATTCGGTTGCGCATGGCCATCCAAGCCTGCAGAAAACTGACGTGGCCGCTCAAATCACGCGGAATGGGCCAGTCTGGCGCCCGATGCGAACGACGACGAACAATCTCCCTTGCTGTCTCGTCGCCCAGAATCGCGGCGATGTAGAATTTCGGTAGCCCGTTGCCCGTCGCCGTGGATCCTGACTTTGACCGGAGTGGCAGCTTGCCCGCAACGTCCTTGCGCGCTGCTGGCCATTTGCTCTCGTTGACTTTTGGCTGACGACTAGGCATCTGTTCGCGCAGAATTAGCAGCGAATTAGGCAACGGTCAACCAATACCCAGTGGGTGGTGTTGAACTGGCGGCCTACGTCGAGGTGGAGTCTGGCAAGGTCGATGCTCGCCCGCAAATTCAGGGGAATACTACGATGGCGCCCTAAACCCGGGTGATCTGGCCGTCATCGCGGACCCGGACGGTGCTTTTCTTTCGCGGTTCTATAACCGCAGTCGCGGCGATGTGATCCTCAATCCCAGGGGAAACCCAAGTGCACATCGCAGCGCACTCACCGAAAACCCGTCACCCAATCAATCCTTTGCACAAGCTGCTGAACTTTTGACCAGCGTGCCGGATTGAGAGCACACTAGTTTGCGGGCACTTCGAGGGATGTATCCGCATAAAACAATCGCAAGGTATGGCTGTAACCCTTTCATGATTCCAAGGCGAATGCCGATAACCCACAATAATTTAGGGAGTGCTTTCCATGATACGGATGACTTCTATAAAGTTGCTGGTTGTGACCGCAACGGCGGCACTCACAATGATCAGCTTTGCATCGTGGGCAGACACGTCGAGCCCATTCGTAGGTACATGGGTGTTAAACATCGCACATTCCATCTTTGATCCCGGTCCGCCACTCAAGAGCCACACATTCAGAATTGCACAGGTTCGCGGCGGCGGATTCCACGACACGATCGATTACGTGAAAGGCGACGGATCCACTATTCACCTGGATTTCACTGCAGCATTTGATGGTAAGTATGTCCCACTGACTGGAAGTGCAGAAGCGAAATCGGTGAGCGTTACGCAAGTCAATCCGACAACATTCAAGTATGTGTTCAAGAAAGCGCGAAAGCCCGTTGAATCGGGTACGTTCACGGTTTCTAAGGACGGCAAAACCATGCAAGGCACGCTTTCTGGGAAAGAAGCTGATGGCACCGTTTGGAAATACCATTACGTTTTTGACCGTCGGCAATAACTGGCTTTGGGGCGACATTGCCGCGACGGGCGCTAACCAGCGCGGAATTCTCCCGACTCTCTGATGTGCCGCCCGAAACCGAGATTTCCAGAACCCACGTGATCGCCTGGAAGAAGGACCTCGAGCGCCGGCAGCTCGCGCCGACATCGGTCCGCCGCAAGCTATCGGCGCAGCCGCGAAACCGCGCGCGTACTCCACGCCAAGATCGCCCTACAGAGCAAGCGCCAGAACGGCACGCTCCAGCGGTGTTCCACGTCGCTCGCGTGGCACAGCATCACGCTGTGATCGTAGGTTTGCAGGAACGTGCTTTCGACCTGCCTAGCGAAAGCGGGCGAGTCGATTTCCTGATTGGCTTCAAGATTCCATAGCACGCCCCATCGGTCCAGATTGCTCGAGCCGATCGAGACCCAGTCGTCGCAAAGGACGAGCTTAGTATGCAGGAACCTGGGTTGGTACTCGTAGATCACGACGCCACTTGAGAGGAGTCGCGCATAGAACAGCCGACCGGCGGCGCGGGCTGCCGGAGCATCGGTATGCGGGCCTGGGACCAATATCCGCACATCGACTCCGCGCCGCGCCGCGCGGCGCAACGCTCGCCGTAACCGAACCGGAGGCCAGAAATAGGCTGTCGAGATCCAGATCCGAGTGCTGGCCTTGCGCACCCGCTTGATGACCGAGCGCCCGAGCTCGTTGGTGCCGAGGCCGGAGCTGACGACAACGCAGCCGCGTTCGCCCGGACGCAGGGCCGGAGACGGCTGCGGTACGATATCGAGTTCGCGGCGTGCGCTACGTTTCCAAGTTCTCGCGAAGAGCGCATGCCAGTCGTCGAGAACAGGGCCTGCGATCTCGACGATACAGTCCAACCAATACCTGTCAGGCTGCGCGTCGGGGCTGAACATGTCTGCGAGGCCGATGCCGCCGGTGAAACCCGCGGTGCCATCCACAACCAAGAGCTTGCGGTGATCGCGCAGAAACATGCGTGCGAAGGCCCGCCAGCGCGGCTTGTTAAAAAAGACGAAATCAACCCCGGCAGTTCGCAAGCGCAGCCGGTCCGTCTCGCTAAGGCCGCGCGCACCGAATGCGTCGAACAGCGCACGCACGCGGACGCCGCGCTCGCTCGCGCGGGCGAACGCAGCGATAAACTGGTCCGCGATCTGGCCTGACTCAACAAGATAGAACTCCGCCAGGACGTATCGTTTGCTTCCATCGATCGCAGCAAGCATCCGAGGGAAAAAACTGTGCCCGTCGGAGAGGAGCGCAAAGCGATTACCGTCGCGCACTGGTGCATGGAATCGGCGATTCACAAATTTGACTCCGCGGGCCGGCCGGTTTCGGGTACTGCCGATCAATCTCGGTCACATAAGCTACTGCGGATTGGCCACTCGTTACATGGGAGCGGACCAGAAAATTCGATAGCGCCGCCTTGCTCGCCCGTCGCGTCAGTGCGATACATCCATATCTCGGCACCTTCCGCAGACTGTGTGTAGCGCAACAGGGTGACATGCACGGCGATGTGCTGCTCAAGAGGTTTGTTCCCGCAGTGATCGAGTTCGGCCCAACGTTGTAATGCCGTCGGAATGCTGTACGCCCAATATGCGGCGCCGCCTCCGTTATAGGGATTCACAGCATCACCGGTACCATGAAAGCTTACGATGGGCATTGCACGCTGCGGTTGACACGTTGCGGGATCCGGCCGCGCCGGGTTGTCCGCGGAAGGCAGGCCTGCACGCAGACCCGAAACAGGCGCTATCGCTGCAATGCGAGTGGATAGCCGGCACGCCAATAGGGATGTCATCCTGCCTCCACCCGACATGCCGGCAACAGAGACGCGGCGCGAATCGATGCAAGTCTTGGCAGCAATCTGATCAATGGTGTCGCGGATGAATTGCACATCGTCGGGCGCAGCCGCCGCGGGTACGAACACCAACACCGAGCGTGAGAGTCCGGAGGAAATCACGGCGATCGAATGCTCTCCGGCGCTTAGTCCTTCAGTCCCATAGGTGGCATTGCTTGCGCCAGCCGCCGGCATTGGCGTGGAAACACCGTGGCATACGAGTAGAGTCGCAACCAAGAGCTTGTGCCTAGGTCGTATCATTTCTCTGTTTCGATACCGCGCCGCGGAAAACGCGGAATCGC
Organism: Gammaproteobacteria bacterium; assembly: GCA_003132425.1. GTDB lineage: Bacteria > Pseudomonadota > Gammaproteobacteria > Steroidobacterales > Steroidobacteraceae > Bog-1198. The sequence goes on from PKXS01000043.1 coordinate 13,346, forward strand.
TTCTATCGGATCTACTTGGCGGTAGCTGCCCCGGCCTTACATGCCACTTCGTCCTGAGATCCAGTACCCCCCGAGCAGCCGATCGCGCCGATTAGCTTTCCCCCTTCGACCAGCGGGATTCCACCGCGCGAGGCAATGATTCCGTCGAGCGTGAGCGCATAGTAGTTCTGCTTCAGCTGGATGCCATCTTCCAAGACTCGTGTCTCGCGCCGGAAAGTGGCGGCGGTCCGGGCTTTGTGCTCTGAAATTGCGATCGACGCGAGCTGCGCGCCATCCATACGCTGGAAGGCGACAAGGTTGGCTCCCGAATCGACCACCGCCACGTTGAGCTTCCATTTGTGTTTCTTTGCTTCGGCGACGGCGGCAGCGATGGCGGCCTGCGCCCTCTCGAGGGAAATCGGCGCCCCGTAAGGGACGTCGAAGGGCATGTTCTCAGGGACAGCGTCGAGCGGATTGGCCGGCGCCGGCGTCTGTGCCTGGCTGCATAGACTGGCACACAAGCCGGTCGCTACTAGAGATAGAGAGAGGTCTTGGAAACGCATTTGATTTCTCCTCGGGATGGAAGCGGCAAGATGTACGGTCGTCCGCCCAACGCCGTTACTTTAGCCTATTTTGTCTCGATCACTGCGTACGATCAGGTGCCGCCGCCAATCAGGCGCACTTCCGTCTGCGGATACGGAATGCTGATGCCGCGTTGGCGAAATTCTTCGATGAGAGACAAATGAAGTTCGCCGACAATGGCGCCGCGACCAATCGCGCGCGCAACCCAGCCAGCCACTAAACCCCCCTGGCACCCAAAACTACAAAGTTCAAACGACGCCCGATCAGCCGCCGCCGTAAGCCCCTATACTCGAACGCACTGCGGCAATTCATTCGCATTTATTGTGTCGGCGAAGGGAGGCGTGATGAAATCTTCGGCTGCGACGACCATACTATTGGTGCGGCACGGCCACGTGCCTGGAATTGCACCCGAAATGTTTCGCGGCCGTACCGAAATCGAATTGACCGATCGCGGAGTCGTCGAGGCGCGCAAGACCGCAGCATGGATTGCCCGATCTTGGCAGCCAACGATCGTCTACTCCAGTCCGATGAAGCGCTGCAGGGACACGGGAGCGGTGATAGCAAAGCAGTGCGCGACAAATGTCGAAATTCTCCCCAACCTTAACGACCTCGATTTCGGTGAGTGGCGGTGGCAGGCCCACGCTGTGGTAGCGCAAGAATGGCCTGAGCTCTATCACCGTTGGCGTACGGTCCCGCACTTGATGCGATTTCCGAACGGTGAATCGTTGCAGGACCTCGTTGCGCGAGCCGCAGATGCGCTACGGCTTGCAATCGAAAAGCATCCCGCAGAAACGATCGTCATGGTCGGACACGACAGCGTCAATCGCGCCATGCTATTACAGGTCTCGGATCAGCCCTTATCTCAATATTGGAAGCTTGCTCAAGATCCGTGCGCGATCAACGAGATCGTCGTGGCACCGGATCGGGTTGTAGCTGTGCGCGTGAACGAGACGGCACATCTGCGCGTACCGGCACCCATCTAGATCGCCGGTTCACGCACAGCACTGTTGCGCCAGGGAAGCTCGAGTACCGTGTAGTATATTCAGCCAGCCATAAGCCGGAGAGCAATCATGGACAAGGTTACCAGGCGCGCATTCGTCGCCACGGTAGGCGCTGTCACGGTTGTCCCGGCCACTGCGCTGCTGTCGCCGACTACGCATGTAGCGGCTCGGTTGAATTCGCCGCGTGTTGCCGAGCCGCCGAAGCCCACGTACCTCTTCTTCACTGCAGAGGAAGCGATCTTTGTCGAGGCGGCATGCGAACGGTTGATTCCTGCGGACGAGTCAGGGCCAGGTGCACTGGGTGCCGGCGCTCCCAATTACCTCGACCGGCAGTTGGCTGGCGCATGGGGCGCCGGCGAGCGGCTATACCGCAGCGGGCCCTGGCAGGCGGGAACGCCGTCTCAGGGTTACCAATTGCCGATTACACCGGCGGAGGTTTTTCATATTTGCCTGCGCGCCATTAGTCGCGATCTAGAGGCGCATGGCACGGCCTTTCAAAATCTCTCCGGCGACGCTCAAGATGCTTATCTCAAATCCCTCGAGTCCGGCGCGCATGATCTCGACGGTGTGCCGTCAGCCATATTTTTCGACATGTTATTGAAAATGTCGGTGGAAGGATTCTTCAGCGACCCGGTATATGGCGTTAACCGTGACATGGTGGCCTGGCGAATGACCGGTTTTCCGGGCGCGTACGCTGGCTATAAGGGGCAACACCTTGCCAGTCCGGCGCCCTAATTTACAGCTAAGAGGGACCAACAGATGTTTGGACTAACACCACTGGGCACCTTTCACAGCGCTCACATCCTTGATTCACCACGGCAACATCACCTGGAGGACTCCCGGTTGGAAAAACCTACGTTGTAGCAACCGTGCTGACCTGTCTGACAGGCTTCGGAATCTTCCAACATGGCGGTTTCGGTGCGCCGCATGCGCTCGGCATTATCACGTTGATTGTTCTCGCAGTTGCGCTTACCGCTGGGGCCTCCAAAGTTTTCGGCCGGCTTTCCCAGTGTGTCGAGACGATTGTCTATTCGGCGACATTTTTTTTTCACATGGTCCCAGGCGTCACCGAAACCGCGACACGGGTTCCGTTAGGAGCACCGCTCGCGCCAGGGAATCGCTGGCTGAGCTATCCGTCTATTGGTAGGGGTGCAAGCCGAGAACCGCGGTAAGACTGCGCTCTACAGCGGCCATCTCTTCCGATTGCAACCGAGTCAGCGGACCCTCTACCAGGCGTCGTCGATCAAGAGTGCGCGGCTGCTCCGGCACGATCTGGCAAGTCTGCAATAACCTATCGCGTGCCTCGATAGTAATGTGCAGAGGCTCTTTCGCCTTGCGTACCTGTGTCGTCAGGGGCAACACGATGATCGTGGGTTCACCCTGGTCGATCAGAAAGTCAGCTTGAATGATGAGCACGGGGCGAATCTTGCCGACTTCCGCTCCGCGATTCGGATTCAGGTTTCCGACCCATACTTCGCCCCGGCGCATCAGCGTTTCTTTCGTGGCGTCTTGTATTTTGCGCGTGGCTCGCTGACGCCGCTGAAGCGCTCGGTCTGCGCCAGCGCTTCGTTATCAAACGGCAATGCCTCACCAGCAAGAGCTAATGCTTCCGAATCGCCCCTCGCTCGCGCAGCTCTCGCGATGTCCGCGAGAAACCGGTCGCGTTCTTGTCGCTTCAGGTAATCCGCGATGGCATCTCGTGCGATCTCGGACTTCGCGCGCTGCGTCCGCTCTGCCTCCCGATTGAGGCTGAGCTCGATATCATCGGGGAGCCTAATGCTTACAATAGACATGACAGAATGTAGGGTGTTTCGTAGTGCAAAAAGAATACGCGGAACCGATCTAGATGTCTAGACCCGTACTCTCGGCTGAGCAGATCCTGATCAACCTCACGTCAGGCGTGCCGCGGGTTTCCGCCACAGCCGAAACCCGCCTATGAAGGCGTAGTCGTTATTGCCGAGGCGCGCGTTCATGGGCAGCTTTTGCAATTTGCGAGCATTGCCGCCGCCAAGCACGACGTAGTCTGCCTCCAATACGGTGGCCAGCTGTTTCACGACCTCTTTGACAGCCTTGCGCCACTTCTTGGCGCCCAGCCGTCGGCGGCCGCCCTCGCCGATATAGTCTTCATAACTGCGGCCCTTCTTGAACGGCAGATGAGCGAGTTCCATCGGCTCGACGACGCCATCGANNTGCCGAGTCCGGTTCCGAGGCCGAGGAACAGCATGCGGCCGCCTTCGTAGCTGCCGACCGCCTGCATCGCTGCGTCGTTCATGACGCGGGTCGGCCGGCCAAAGGCCTTGCTAAAGTCGAATCCGACCCAGCCGCGTCCGAGATTGTGCGGCTCCGCAATCACCTTGCCGTGTAGGACGGGTCCCGGATAGCCGACGGACACCGCGTCGTATGTCCAATCGCCGGTGAGCTTATGCACGCCCTTGACCATCTGAGCGGCCGTGAGATCGGGCCCCGATTCGAACTGACGAAGGTTGCGCCGGCCGGACACTCGCACCTTCACGTGGCTCCCACCGACGTCGATGGCAAGCACTCGCTTGTAGCGATCCGTTTTCATTTAACCGCCCAACAGCAGCCAACCCAGCACCAAGAATGCCAGAAAAACGGTTTCCGCGGCGACCAGGGCGATGGCGGTGCCGCCAACCGCCATCATTTCTCGTAGCGAGGTCTTCATGCCAAGGGCCGCCACGGAGATCACCAGCAACCACTTGGATGTCTCGGTGAGCGCTGAGACGATCGGTTTCGCGACAAGATCGAAACCATGCAGCGTCGCCAGTATGACAAATACAACGAGAAAGGCAGGCAGGAGTGCGACCTTCGGTTGCGCGGGTTCGGTTTTGTCTTTAATTCTGGCAGTCGTCAATGTGATGAGCAGCACCACCGGCAGGAGCATGGCGACGCGCATCAGTTTGACAATTGTCGCCGTGTCGCCGGCCTGTGGGGAGGACGCGTAGCCGGCGGCCACCACCTGCGCGACATCGTGGATGGAACCGCCGAGAAATCGGCCGGTTTGCAGTGGATTCAGATGCAGGTGCGACAGCAGCGCGGGATACAGGACCATCGCAATGGTGCTGTAGGTGGTGATGCAGGCGATGACCACGACGGTGTCGCGCTCGGAGTTCTTGCGCGGCCAGGCGACCGCGATGGCCATTGCCGCGGAAGCCCCGCAGATTCCGACAGCACCTCCCGAGAGCACACCGAATCGCCCGTCGAGCTTCAGCATCTTCGCCATCAACCAACCGAAACCAATCGTCAGGGGCACGGCCGCGAATACCATCGCCGCAGTGGTCCAGCCAAGTTCGCCGACTTGGTTGAACGTGATTCGCAGCCCTAAGAGGGCGACGCTGATGCGCAGCACCGTGCGCGCAGACACATTGATGCCCGGCGTGTAGCGCGGTTCTGCCGACAACGCGTTCAATGCCATGCCCAGCAGCAATGCAAAGATTACCGGCGGGGCGCCATAGTGATCGGACAAGTAGGTTGCGGCCAGAGCCACGATACAAGTCGCCGCGAGACCCGGAGCCAGCGTCTTACCGGATGCGCGAATGGTGTCCGGCAGCATCAGCGCTGACCGAGCACGAAATCGGCAAGGGCTTTCAGTTCCTGCGCGTTCAAATTCGGAAAAGCGGGCATGGGTACTTGACCCCACCTGTTCGTTCCGCCGGCGCGAATGTTCTCTTCCAGTGTCGGCTCCGCCTTAGGATCGTTTCTGTACTTGGCGGCAACGTCGTCGTAAGAAGGTCCGACAAGCGGCTTATCGCGGGTATGACAACTGAGGCAGGCGTTTTTATCGAGCAGAGCCTGAACATCAATGCCGGCGGCTGCAGGGACCGTGCCGGTCACCGTCATGTCCGCCGCAGGAACCGACGTCGCGTCTCCGTAGGCGGCGGTCAAGTAGACGGCGAGCGGTTTGATCTCGGAATCATCGAGCGGCGCGCCATACGCGTGCTGCATTTTGGCCACTTCGCCGGTCCATTGTTTGAGCGACATGGCGGGCGGCTGCAAAGTGATGTAGTCGACCGAGTGGCAGATGGAGCATTTCTGGGCCGCGATCTGATAGCCGGGCAGCGGCGAGGCGGTAAGGACCGCCGTTTCCGGCGGCAGCTTGATATCCCTTGAATTCGTGGATGCCGCGCCGGACGCGGCGCCGAGCGCAACGGCGCAGGCCAGGATATAGGCGGATCTGCCGGCAAGTGGCATAAATCTCAAGCAGACACGATGTGCAATGACTCGATGACATTGCGGGCATAACCGGACGGATTCCAGCTCGCCTCGCTCGGCTGTGTTTCGCCGCTCGCGGCGGTTGCGCGCACCTGCAGTGCGAATGGGCCGCGTTCCATCGGGACCAGCGGCATCGACCATTCGCGAAACGAATAGCGGCCGAGGTTCTTGCCCAGCGCCGCTTCCTGCCAATTGCGGCCGCCGTCGGTGGAAAGTTCGACCTTCTTGATGCCGGTGCCACCGTCGAAGGCGATGCCCTTGACGAGCGTTCGGTGACCGACTTTCACCATCGCGTTGTTCGCCAAGCTGGTGACGAAGGAGCGCACTTTGAACTTTAGGATGGGCGTCGTCTTGGCCGGGGCGCTGCCGGGCGCGACGCAGCCGCAGTCGTTGTCCGGTAAGCGATATCCGGTGGTCATGAACCACGCGTCATGACCGGTAAACGGCTCGTCGATGACCGTTATGTCGGACAGGTGCTTGACCCAATAGGTGCCGAAATATCCCGGCACGATCAGCTTCAGCGGATAGCCGTTGAGCAGCGGAATGTCCTTGCCGTTCATGCCCCACGCCAGGAGCACGTCGGGGTTCAATGCCACGTGCATGTCCAAGGCCTTAATGAAATCCGAAGTGCTGGGGAGCACGGGCGTATCCAATCCGTTGAAAGTGACCTGTTTGGCCCCCGCCAACACGCCCGCCTTGTCCAGCACGGTCTTCAAAGGCACTCCAACCCAGCGCGCATTGCCCATCGAGCCATTGCCGAGCTGGGAGCCGAATACGCGCGGGTTCGAGAAGCCGCGGCTATTGCCCGAGCACTGGTTGACGGCCACGATTTCCACCGGTGTCGCCATCCTTCGCAATTCCGCCATTGACAGCGACAGCTCCGTGCCGACTTTGCCGTGCACTTTGAGCCGGTAGGTGGTCAAGTCGACCGACAGCGGGATGTTGGCGAGGTGGTAACGCACAAAGAAGGCATCGTTGGGCGTGATGACGCCTTCATTGAATACCGAGAAGGGGGTTTCCAAGTGCGGCGGTCGGCTCGTGATGCGAAGCAGGGGGCGTTTTTGCGGATAGGCGATGAGCTCTCGCGTGCCATTGCCGAAAGGCTGGGTTTCCGTTTCCGCCACGCTTCGCAGCGACACGCTGCCGGACGCCGCGAGCGCCATGCCGACATTGCGCACAAAGCTCCGGCGTCCGCACGTAATCGACGAGTCTTTGGGATTGTCATTGGGATTCATCGCTCGCTCCCCGGGGTTGCCGCGCAATTGTGGCCGCATGACATGCAATTGCGCAAATCCCGGCGCACCGCGCTCCGCCGTGCCGATGGCACGGATCGAACCGGCCGCGTAGAGTAGCGCCCGGCTGCGACGGCTTGGCCCTTTCATTCTAGAATGAGATCGTGGCTAGTGCGGGAGACCGGTCGGTGCGCATACTCGTAGTGGAAGATGACGGGAAAATTGCCTCGTTTGTCGTCAACGGACTCAAGCAGAACGGCTTTTCCGTGGACCACGCGGCCGACGGCGAGCAGGCACTATCGCTCTTGCGAGCCGTAAACTACGATGCGACGGTGCTGGATGTCATGCTGCCGAAGCTCGACGGATTATCCGTCCTGCGTCAGCTGCGCCAGGATAAGAACCAGATTCCCGTACTCGTCCTCAGTGCGAAGGCCAGCGTGGATAGCCGAGTGAGCGGATTGCAGGCCGGCGGCGATGATTACTTGACCAAGCCGTTCGCATTTTCCGAGTTATTGGCGCGCATTCAAGCGCTGATTCGGCGGGCCACTCAAATAGCCGAACCGACCAGCCTTTGCGCGGGAGATTTGTCGATGAATCTGCTGAGCCGCGTAGTCATGAGGGCCGGGCAAAGGATCGAGCTGCAGAGCCGCGAATTTGCCCTGCTCGAATTACTGATGCGCAATCCCGGACGTCCGATCACCAAGACGATGATCCTGGAGCACGTCTGGGACTACAGCTTCGATCCACAGACCAACGTCGTGGACGTGTTGGCGCACCGATTGCGGGCTAAATTGGATAAGGACTTTGCGGTAAAACTCATTCACACCATCCGCGGTGTCGGCTATGTTCTCAAAATTGCGTGACCCGCTGCTTCGCAGTTTTACGCTCCGCTTGAATTTGTGGTACGCGGCGATTTTCACGCTCATTGCCGGCATATTGTTCGGTCTTTTGTACCTGTTGCTTGCCTCGGCGCTGGAGCGCAAGGACCACGAGGTCATCGAGGCGCGCCTGAAGGCCTGCGCCGCTGTTTACGAAAACGGCGGTGTCGGGGCGTTGCAGCGTTTTGTTCAACGCAGCCGCGAATCCGAGAAGTCGAGATCCTTCTTCGTGCGAGTGACCGGGCAGACCGGAACCGTGTTGTTGCTCAACGTCCCGGACGACTGGATTCAGTTCGACGCTTCGGCGCTGCAGCCCGGCGGGGACCTCTCGCATTTGGTCTGGCTGCGGGTCCCGAAAGACGAAGAAAGCGACCTCACGGTCGCTTCCATGCGGCTGCCCGACGAATCGATTCTGGAAGTCGGCCGCAGCACCAACAATCGTGAGACCGTGTTGCTGCCGTTTCGCCGTAATTTCTTGGCCGTAATGACGCCCACGCTTTTGCTCGGCGTGCTGGGCGGCGCGTTCCTCGCCCATCGCGCATCGAAGCCCGTGCGCGAAGTGGTGGCCACCGCGCGCGCGATTATCGATACCGGAGATCTGTCCGCTCGGGTTCCCATGACCACCCGCCAATCCGATCTGGAGGAACTGGCGCTGCAGTTCAATCGCGTGCTCGACAAGAATCAGGCTCTCATCCAACGGATGCACGAGGCCCTGGACAACGTCGCGCACGATTTACGCACGCCGCTCGCCCGCTTGCGCAACATGGCCGAAGTGGCCGTGCAGACCACCGTCGATTTGACCGCTCGCGAAGCCCTGGCCGACTGCGTCGAAGAGTCGGACCGAGTCCTCACCATGCTGACGGCGCTCATGGATATCACCGAGGCGGAGTCCGGCGTCATGGTACTGCATCGCGAGCGCACGTCGATTGCCGCACTTCTGACTAGTGTCATCGACCTATACCAAATGGTGGCGGAGGAAAAACGCATCGCGATCACCACCGAGTTCAACGCTCCGTGTGAGGCTGCGGTGGATGCGGTGCGGATGCGCCAGGTGTTCGCCAATCTGCTGGATAACGCATTGAAATATACGCCCGACGGCGGCGCCGTTCGGGTGGCATGCATCGGGGAGGGCGTGCGTGCAGTGGTGCGCGTCGCGGATACGGGCATCGGCATATCGCCGGCCGAGCAACCTCGCATTTGGGGCCGGCTGTACCGGGGAGATAGGAGCCGCTCACAACGCGGCTTGGGGCTCGGATTGAGCTTGGTGAAGGCAATCGTCGAGGCACACCACGGTGAGGTTTCGGTCGTGAGCGAACCCGGCCAAGGATCGACCTTCACCGTCGTGCTGCCGGTGTCGTAGGCCTACGGCACCACGGGACTCAGATCCGCGCTTGATATCCAGCCTGCGCGACCGTCATTCGTATGTATCAGGACAAAGTCTTGGTGCCGCGCGCCCGTCGTCACGATTTCTGCCTCCGGAAGCGAAAACAAGGTTTCGCCCATGATAACTGGCGAGACACGCGCCGCGGCCGCGTGCGCGACGACCACCGCTTCGTGCAGAGTGGGCCAAACGGCGACCGCGCTGCATATCGTGAGGCCCATGAGAGCGATACCCGCGGCGCAGGCGGCTCCAAGCGCGAGCCGGCTCTTCGAAATTCGCCGGCTCGCCAGCAGGCTGGTGCCGGTGAGCAGCAAACCAACGAGTCCAAGCCAGAACATCGTGTTCGGGTGGGCGATTCTGGCATTGCGGCTGAACCAGTTCCCCGATTCCGCAGGCAGGCCGACCGACTCGCGAACAAACCGCAGATTAGCCTGGATGTCCGGATCATTCGGCGCCAACAACCGGGCGCGCTCGTAGTTCAGAACCGCGAGGCCCGGCTTGCCGCTCCGAGCATCGGAATTCGCCAAGTTGTACAGAGCGGCCGCCGAATAGCCGACACTCGCCGGGAAATCATTCGCCGCTGCGTGAACGGTGTGGCCGCCCAATGCGAACGCGAGCAGGCCGATGTTCAATATCGCCGTCAATGCGCGAGCGAACCTCAAGCGTGCTCCCCCTGCATCTGGCGAAGCACAATTTGCTTCCACCGTTGCAGATCAGCGGTCTCGAGCCTGCGGCCCGAGTAGTTCGTTTCATCTGCGAGCGCAAAAATGCGGCGAACGTCACTATCTGCGCCGAGGCGTGCGTCAACATCCGTAAGCGTTATAGTCTCCGCCGCGACATGCCAACGCTCAGCCAGTGTTCTTTGCAATGCCGAGCGTGCCGAATTAAAGAAGAGTCCCGCATTTCCGCAAATCGATGCCGTTTCCATCTGCGCCAACAGAGCCTCCGTCTGGACGGGCGCGCTCGCGCCAATGATGTCCTTCGCGGCGCGTTCACCGCGGCGCAGCCAGAACCACGCGCCCGAGAACGCCAATACCAGACCGGCGGGTAGGACGAGGAATCGCGGTTGCCAAAAAAGGGGCCGCAACGAAGCCAGGGCCACGCCGACCTCGGCATGATCCGGCCGCAGGCCGACGTGGGTCTGCGTGTTCGACGGGGCCGCGCCTGTGCTCGGCGCCGGTCGATTGGTGCTCGCAACGGAGCTATCGGCAAGAGCCGGCGAGACAGTGACGCTCAGCGGCTCGGTCTGAGCGGTTTCGTAGTGACGGGTCTTCGGGTCAAAATAACTAAACGCCAGCCCGGGCACGGTTTGAGTGCCGGGCTGCGCTGCGATCAGCGGCTGCTCGAAGATCTTCTCGCCGCGAAATCCAATGTCGTCGGCCGGTTTGAAGGCGGAGGTCGATGGGTAAGTCTTCCAATGATCGACGTCGCTGAGCATGAGGCCGTTGATGCGGTCAAAGTTGCCCTCGCCTGTGACGTGAAATCGCAGGGTCAAGGGATCTCCCGCCGCCACTTTAGTGCCCGACAGATCGCTGCTGATCTGGAAATTCCCCACGGCACCACGGAAACCGGGCGGGCGTCCCTCGATCGGTAGCGCGAGTACCGTAAATGCCGTCGGCGCGCTCGCTACGGTGATGTCCTTTTCGGTCATGCCGCCGAAGAAATTCTGGAAGATGGGGTCATTGAAGATGTCATCGAACGTCGAATCGCCCGGCAAACCGGCCATCGGACGGGTGGGCGTGCGCATTCGCACCGTGAGCGGCGTTTCGATCGTGAGCGACAGAGCGCCCGGCTTGACGGCGGCCAGGACGCTGCGCCAGGTCAGTATCGTGAAGGGCTTGCCGTCGATCAGCTCCTCGGTTCGTTGCGGCTGCGACGACAGCTTGTTCAACGTGAACGCATCGCCGTTCATGCTCGGCAGTCCGTTGAGCGATGCGACGAATCCGTCGCGCATGCCGACTTGAATTTCCACGGGTAGGCTTTCACCCACATAGAGCTCGTGCTTGGGCAATCGCAGCCGCACGAAAGCCGAACCGTCCGACGTCAAGCGTGTCGCGCCCGCGCTCAAGCCTCCCACGGCGGACGGCGGCGGATTCGATGCGCGGGGAAGGTTACCGGAGGCAGCTCCGCCTGGGGCGCTGCCCGATGGGCTCACGCGCAGCACGAGGGGCTGTGATCCGTGCGTGAAGCTTGGGATCGTGAATATGCCGGCTTCTTGTGGGATGACCTGGTATGTCACCGATGTCGCCGAGGTGGATACACCGTTGACGGACTGAAACCGTTGCGATTGACCGGCGACCACAAATTCGAGCCCCGGCACCACCGGGGGCGTAACCGGAGGCAGGTTGCTGCCCGATGCCGTGATGGTTAGTTGCGCGGACCCTCCCAAGGAGATCTCCGCCGGCTCGATCTGTTCGGTGACGGCGGGGTCGGCAGCCGACGCTGCGCACGCGACGAAATTGCTACCGACGGCAAGGACTGCCATAGCCCACACCCGGAGACTGGAGTTCGCTTTCATGTCACCAATCCTTGATGGGTTGGTCCGGCGAGTTCTCAATCGTTGCGCTGCGCGCAAGCGGTGCGGCGGGCGGACGGCGTTCGTCGTCCTTCACGGAATCCAGCAGTTCGCGCGCTTCCTCCGGGCTCATCTGGCCCGGCAGGCGCTCATTGTCCGCGGTCTGTGCGGCGTCATTCTTGCGTTGATCGGCGCCGCTCGCGCCTTGAGCATTGCGCGGCTGTTGCGGCGACGGTTGTTGCCGCGCTTGCTGTTGCGGCTGCCCTGAGCCTTGCTGTTGCTGTGGCTGTTGCTGCGACTGTGATTGCGACTTCTGCGATTGAGACTGTTGCGGCTTTTGCTGCTGCGGCTGAGACTGCTGCTGTTTTTGCTGTTGCTTCTTTAGCTCATCGAGCTTGCGCTGCACGAGATCGCGGTTGAATTTGCTGTCGGCATCGTCGGTGCGCAGTTGCAAGGCGGCATCGTAGGATTTCACCGCCTGCGTCCAACTCCGGATCGTCTCATCGGGAGCTGTCCGTTCGGTTTTTTGGCCTGTACGGTACAGTGTATTGCCAAGGTTGTAATAAGCATCCTGTTGCTCCGCCAGGCGCTGGTCGTCGGCCGATTGCGCGCCGCTGAGGGATGCCTGAAACGCACGTGCGGCTTGCGGGAACGCGCCGGCTTTGTACGCTGCTGCGCCGACATTGAATTGCAGAATGGGCTTCTCGGGGTCGCGCGTCGCCGCGGCCGAATAGTCACGCTCCGCCGCCGCGAAATCGCCCTTCTCGTAGGCTTTCGCAGCGCTGGCGGTCGATGCGTGGGCGGATTCCCCGGGTAGCAGAAGAATCAGGCCAACCATTGCCGCAGCGCCCGGCACCAGCATTCGCGCCAGGGGCGATCGAATGCGCCGCCGGGTGCCGATCGACATGCTGATAAGCAACAGCGACAGCGCCGCCGTCAAGGGCCACTGATATCTTTGCGTGTATATCTTCTGTTGCCGCGACGCGAGGTCGTGCTTGGACAGGGGTGCCAGTGCCTGCCGGTAAACGGTCTCAAGTCCCTGGCCTTCGGCGCCAAGAGGCGCATAGAGTCCGCCGGTGGCCGCTGCGATGGCCTTCAATGCCCCCTCGTCGAGCCGCGACTTGACCAAGTTTCCTGCAGCGTCCTTCAAGAACCCCCCGCCTTGATTCGCCGGCAGCGGAATAAGATCGCCGTTCGCCGTACCCACGCCGACCGTATAGATCTTGAGACCATCCTGTTGCGCCGCTGCCTTGGCCGCAACCAGAGCATTGCCCTCGAGATCTTCTCCGTCGGTCACCAGGATCAATACCTTGTCGCTGTCTGGACGGCGTTGCAGCGCGGCCTGCGCCTCCTGAATGGCGCTGGTGATATTCGTGCCGCCGCGCGGAATGATGCGGGTGTCGAGCGCGTTGAGGGATTCGTGAAAAGCGCTGTAGTCGAGCGTCACCGGACATTGCAGAAACGCGCTGCCCGCGAAGGCCACCAGGCCCACGGCATCGCCGTTCAGCTGATTCACGACATCACTGATGGCAAGCTTGGCGCGAGTCAGCCGATCGGGCTTCACATCCGGCGTCGACATGCTGCGTGAGGTGTCCACGGCGAAAATGATGTCGTTGCCGCGCCGTTTGACCTGCTCCCAGCGGTAACCCGCTTGCGGTCCTGCCAGCGCCGCGCACAGCAATGCCACCGACGCCGCAAACAGCGCGCGCTTGGTGCGGCGCCGCGCAATGGAAATCGACTGCGTGAGTTGTTCGCGCAGGTGCGGCGAAATGAACTGCATCAGCGCCGCTTGCTGGCGCACATCGTAACGCCGCCAAATCCACAGCAGCGCACAGCAGGCAAATACTCCCGCCCATAACCATTCGGGATGCGCGAAACTCAAGGGAGTCTCCACAAACGTCACGGCAGTCTCCGGTAGCGGGTATGCTCCAGACCGAAGCCAAGCCCAAGCAAGCCAAGCGCCGGGAACAGCGCCCAGGCAAATAGTTCCTGCGTGTGTTCAAACCTCTGCGTGGTTTGCGCGGTTTTCTCCAACCGATTGATCTGCTCGTAAATCTTTTGCAGTGAATCGGTATCCGTGGCCCGGTAGAACGTTCCGCCGGTTTCCGCGGCCACGGCTTGCAGCGTTTTCTCGTCCACATCCACCTTGGCCATCACGAGTCTGGTGTTGCCGAGTTCGTCCTTCATCGGAATGGGTGCCTCGCCGCGCACGCCCACGCCGATGGTGTAAATCTTCACTCCCAGCGCTTTGGCCGCTTCGGCGGCGGCCATGGGTGAGATCTTCCCGGTATTATTCATGCCGTCGGTCAACAATATGAGGACCTTGGATTTGGCCGAGGTGCCGCGCAGGCGATTGACGCCTGCGGCGATGGCCGAGCCGATGGCCGTACCGTCGTCGACGCTTGCGACCGTTACTCGCTGGAGATTTTGCTGCAGCCAATCATGATCGAGGGTCAGCGGACTGATCAGGTAAGGCGCGCCCGCAAACGCCACCAGACCGATTCGATCGTCGGGTCGTTCATCGACGAATTTGGCAACCACCGATTTGACGACCTCGATGCGATTAACCCGCCGATCTCCCAACTTGAAATCCAGTGCCTGCATCGAGCCGGAGACGTCCAGCAACAGCACGATGTCGATGCCGTTGGCGGTTACCACGGTTCGGCCGTGGCCGATTTGCGGCCGCGCGAGTCCGATAATCATGAACGCACCGGCTAGGATGGGCAGCAGCCATATCCAGCGCCCGGCGCGGCTGCGAGTTGCGCGGGCGACTTTGCGGGCAATTCCGACATCGGAGTATTCGATCGCGGCGACCGCTCCACGGCGGCCGCGCCAGAGCAGTATCAGCGGCAGTAGCGCCAGCAGCCACAGCCATTCAGGTTGAAGGAAGCGAACCATAGGTTCCCTTTGCGGCCGCTGAGCGAGTCACGGCCGGCACGGCGGCGGCCTTTGCCGCCGTGCCGCCGCGGCCTGTTTCGAGCACGAATGCTCGCGCACTGTGCTGCATGGTCTGCATGTCCTGCAGGGACAGATGCCAACCGGCGAACTTTGCTAGATCGCAGAGATTGAGGAACTCCGCGAGCGATGTACGATGTTCCGCAAGCAGGGCATCCGCGGATGCGAGCAGATCGTAGAGAAATTCGTTCGTCGTCCGATGCGCAGCCATGACCTGGAAGCGGCCCTCGATGTATTCCCGAACTGCGTCCGAGACTTCGATAGAGAATGCACGGCCGTTATCCGGCCGCATTAGCGCGCGCACACCCTCGATGCGTTGCAGCGCAATTTCAAACGGCGATTTGACCGCCCCGAATCTGCGGCGCCGGCTCCAACGCCATGCCGCGTAAGCGCCGAGCACGACCAACGCGCCTGCCGTCAATAGGAGCGGCAGCGTCCAAACCGACGGAATCGGCTTTGGGCCGCGGATGTCGCGGATGTCCGCCGCCGGCGCCACTGCGGCGGTTTGCGCGGCGGCGTGCGCTGCGGCGAAAAATACCGCGAGCAGCGCGCCGGTGAGCACACGGCGAGCGTACAGAGTTCCGGCCCTAATCATGCATGCCTGCGCTCGCGGCTCTTAAAAAACCGCTGCAACGCCGGTAAGTAAGGCGCATTCGTATCCAGTTCCAAGGTGTCGACGCCCTCGGCTCGAAAATCACTGACCAAGTGCCGCGCCCGCTCGATGGCCTCCCGATTGAAGCGGCGGCGAACCCCGGAGTCGGCGGTGTCAAGTTCGATCACGGCGCCGGTTTCGGCGTCTTGAAGCGCCAGCACCCCGAGATTGGGAAGCACCTTTTCGCGAGCATCCTCGATGTGCACGGCGACCAGATCGTGACGCCGATTGGTTTGGCGCATGGCCCGGCGCAAGTCCACCGCAACGCGCGCGGGTTCGCCGGGCGACTGAAAATCGGAGATCAGGAAGACAATTGCGCGGCGGTGCAGAACGTGACTGACGACATCGAGCGCCTTCACGCTATCGGTGCCCCGGCCCTGGGGCACATGATAGAGAATCTCCCGCACGACGCGCAGCACGTGACGCCGGCCCTTTTTGGGGGGCAGGAACTGTTCGATTCGGTCGGTGTAAAGCAGCAACCCGACCTTGTCGCTGTTGCGAATGGCGGAAAACGCCAACAAGCTCGCGAGTTCCGCGGCAAGGTCCCGTTTGCTTTGCGCGCCGGAGCCAAAATTGCCGGAGGCGCTAATGTCGACCACCAAGAGGATGTTGAGTTCGCGTTCCTCGGCGAATTTCTTGACGAACGGCCGCCCGGCGCGCGCCGTGACGTTCCAGTCGATGGCCCGTACTTCATCGCCCGCGATGTATTCGCGTACCTCGTCAAAATCCATGCCGCGGCCTTTGAAAACCGAGTGGTATTCACCGACCAGGCTGTCGTTGACCAGACGGCGCGTGCGGATTTCCAGCTGCCGCAAGCGGGTCATCATGGCCTTGGTGGTGCTTGCCATTGCTACGGCACCGGAAGGGTGTCGAGGATCTTGCGGATGATGTCCTCGGAGGTCACATTCTCGGCCTCCGCCTCGTAACTCACGCTCACTCGGTGGCGCAGCACATCCAAGGCGATGGTCTTGACGTCCTGAGGAGTCACGAAGTGGCGGCCGTTGAGAAACGCCGTGGCGCGCGCCGCGAGCGTGAGGTTGATCGTGGCGCGAGGCGAGGCACCGTATTGAACGTAACCATTGAGGCTGAGCGACGCCGCAGTGGGTGGACGAGTCGCCAGGACCACATCGACGATGTAGTCCTTGATTTTATCGTCCACATAGATGGCGTTCACCACTTGGCGCGCGCTCATGATCTGCGCGGCGGAAACCACGCGGCGCACGCCGAGCGATGGCTCGCTCGTCGCCATGGCGTCCAGTATGGCGCGCTCCTCGGCGCGGTTCGGATAGGTGACCACCACTTTCATCATGAAGCGATCGATTTGCGCCTCGGGCAACGGGTAGGTGCCCTCGTGCTCCAATGGATTTTGCGTTGCGAGCACCAGAAAGGGATTGGGCAGCGGATATGTCTCATCGCCGATGGTGACCTGGTGCTCCTGCATCGCCTCCAACAGCGCGCTTTGGACCTTGGCGGGCGCGCGATTGATTTCGTCGGCCAAAATGAGATTGCTGAATATAGGGCCCTGCTTGGTGCGGAAGGCGCCGTCTTGCGGGTTGTATATCATCGTGCCGACGATATCGGCCGGCAGCATGTCCGGCGTGAACTGCAGCCGCTTGAAGTGCAGGGCGACAGCGGCGCCCAACGTCTTCAACGAGAGTGTCTTGGCCAATCCGGGGACACCCTCGAGCAATATATGACCGTTCGCGAGCAACGCCACCAACAGCCGCTCAATCAGCTGCTTTTGGCCGACGATGACGCGGCTTATCTCCTGCTGCAGCGGCAGAACCCATGCGGAATTCTCTTGCACGGCGGCCCGCAATGCGCGAAAAGGGTCATTGGCCGGCTCCTGAGCCGGCGCGGCGCCCTGAGTCGGCCGGTACCGCAGGTTGTTGAGGTTCTTTTCACTGTGGATTGGGTCCGGATTCTGACTCATAATCGCAATTCCTCGCAGATGACAGATCTATAGTTGGCCCAGTAAACAGCATTCAGATGGCCCGAGCCTTGCCGGAAAATTACAAGTTTGTAAGGGCGAGACGCCTTGTCCGCAGCCCGGCGGTCGTGGTGTCGGCGGCGATCGTTGCTGCGGCGCTCGCACGCGTGGCGCAGGCGGATAATTTCTCCAGGGTCCTCTACGACGCGGCCACGGACCAGCTGGTAGTCACCATGAGTTACCGGGGCACGAATCCCGATCACACGTTTTCCCTGCGCTGGGGTGAATGCAAGCAATTGCAGGGCAGCGCGCTTCCCGAAGTTGCAGTGGAGGTGCTGGACAGTCAGCCGCGGGATGCGGCCCGTCAGGACTTCAAGACAACGACTCGGTTTGACCTGGCAGATCTTCCCTGCAGGCCTGCCAAGATCACGTTGCGGACCGCGCCACGCTTCTATTACTCGCTGGTCATTCCGGCCGCCGCCGTCTCACGACGCTGAGTCCGGGTGTCCGCGGACAATCGGGCCGGATTCGCCTCGCTAATCGCGAAGGCGGGAGCTTGAGCGTCACGCTGGATTTGCCCTGGGAAGGCTGATCAGTCGAAGTCCGCCGGCAGGCCGGGATGCTCGCGGTGCTGGAACATTCTGTCGATCTGCGCCGCGGTGGCGCGTCCCTGCGACAGCGGCGGCAGTTCATGGCGTGAAAAAAAGGCAACCTCGCTGGTTTCGTCGCTGGCACGGGCGCTGCCCCCGGTAATTTCGCATATGAAAAACAACTTGTAGATCGAATCGAGCCAGCGAGACGGCCGGTTGCTCCTTTGATAATCGTGAACGGCGGCAAGCTTTACCGCCCGCGCTTGGAAACCCGACTCCTCCGCGATTTCCCTCACCACGCATTCGCCAGGCGTCTGATTGACATCCGCCCAACCCCCGGGAAGGGTCCATTTGCCGTCGCTGATTTCACGGACCATGAGCACGCGCCCATCGACGAATGCGGCGCCGCGGACATCGACCTTCGGCGTCGAGTACCCGGTATCCTGCCCGAACAGGCCAAGCACAACCTCGGGGCGCTCGCCCGAACCCTGCGCCGTCAACGCCGCGGCGAGTTCCCGCACGCGCGCATAGCGCTGCAGATCGAACCGATCCTTGCTGAAGTTCAGGCCGATCTGCGCGATTGCCCGCAACTCCCGCCCGATCGTCAACCACTTAGGTTCATCCACAATCGTGATTGCCGTCTAAAGGGGCACGAAGAATTCGCTGTAACTCACGATGCGATCCTCGCGCAGCTCCACCAGATCCACCAATTCGGTAGCGACCGTGACGCCGGTGACCTTGGAGTAAATATCCACGCGCCAGTGCGCGACGGCCCGGGGCCACTCAACCACCAGCGACAGTAACTCGTAATCGCTGAGCCGGAACACCTTGACCATCATCGCCAGCCAGGGACGGAATTGCGCAAGGCCCGCGGCCGTGATCGCTATCGGCTTATCCGCACTCGCGCCGCGGATCTCGAAGCGGCCATCGTCGGCAAACAGGCCGCACAACGCCGCCAAGTCGCCGCGCACGCGCGCCGCGTGTAGCTCTCGAATCAGGCGCTCCGCAGCGGCGCGCTCGGTCACTTACTCACTCCTTCGCCCTACTCAGGCCAGCGCTTCGCGAATTTCGGCGCCGATTTGCTCAAAGGCTGTGCGCGCATAGGGAATCACGCTACCCAGACCATAAAAAAGATGAATCATACCTGGGTGGCAAGTGTAGGACACGGCAGACCCGGCGTGGGTCAAGCGCTCGAAATAGTCCCGGCCGTCGTCGCGCACCGGATCGAATTCCGCCGTGTGAATGATGGTAGGCGGCAGACCGGCAAGATTTTCGGCTCGCAGCGGCGAGATACGAGGATCGGCCGGATCGGTGCCCGCCGGCGCGTAATTCTTCAAGTCGTGATCGAGCGTGGCCTGATCGAGCAGGTAGCCGCTCGCGAGCGCCCGCCGAGAGTCGGTTGATCGGCTGTAGTCGAGAATCGGGCAAATCAGCAGCTGCAGCGCGAGCCGCGGGCCGCCCGCGCGGGCAATCGCATGACAGATCACCGCCGCGAGAGATGCGCCCGCCGAGTCGCCGCAGACGCCGAGCCGAGAGGCCTCGATGCCGTATTGTGCAGCGTGCCTACCGATATGCTTGACCGCCGCCAGGGCATCTTCTAGAGCGGCCGGAAAAGGATGCTCGGGAGCCAGTCGATAGTCGACCGAGACGACCCGGCAGCCGCCCGAATTCGCAAGCTCCCGCGCGATCCGATCGTGGGTGTCCACCGTACCCGCCACCAGGCCGCCGCCGTGGAAGTAGACGAGCCCCGGCAGGACTGCGGCCTGCGGAGCAACCGGCGTATAGACCCGCACGGCGAGTGCGCCGGCGGGGCCGGGCAGACACTGGTCCTGCGCGCATCCCACCGGCGCTTCCGGCCCGGCGAGCTTCATGAGTTCCGCGAGCGCGGCGCGGCGCTCCTCGACCGTGACGCCCAGCGCACTGCGCGGCCTGCCCGCGGCAAGCGCATCGAGGAAGCGTTTGGCGCGCGGGTCGAGCGGCAAGGGTCGGCGCCTTGAAATCAGAGCGAGAGGGCGGTCCGAGTCGTCGACGGCCATCGCTGAAGGTCGAGGCCGTGAACCGCGAATAACGCAACCGTGAGGCGGTCGATCCCAAACGCGACGCAGCTCGTGTGCGCCGGCTCGCCATTCTCGTTCTGGATGCCCCACACTTGCCCGAAATACTCGCGGTGATAGTTGAAGCTCATGCACGCGGTGGGTTTCGCGGTCGCCGTATAGGGAATCAGCAGTTCGAACTTGAGCGCCTGTTGGCGCTGGCTGACGGCCATGACTTGGCCGACTCGGCCAAAAAAGGGATCGTTGGCCACATCGATCGAGTACGGTAGCCCGAGTTCAGCGGCGAGCAGCGGCGCTCTGGCCATCCAGCGCTCGCGGAACGCCACGATTTCCCGTGGCGAGCCGATTCTCACGAATTCGCGCATGCGAAATGACTGCAGCCGGTCCAAGTGCGCGGAAGGCTCATGCCGGAAGCAGTCGGCCTCGATGTCGAACTGCACCCCTGCGGCGGGCAGCCGGCCGCGCGCCGCCACGATCGGATACACCGGATAACACGCTGCCGGCGACAGGACGAGGTCCGAGGAGCTCAACGAGGTTGTCCAGTCGCCGCCCGCATCGTGGCGCTCGACCGCCGAGCGGATCGAGGCCTCCGTGCCGTGCAGCGCGCACACGCAACCCAATAAGTTCGGAAAGCTCTTGAGGTAGCCTGATTTTTCAAGTTGTTGGCGGCTCATCACGGGCGGAAAGCGCATGACCTCCGCGCTCGGGTCCCGCTGTTGCGTGATGTAGCGCTCCAGGCAGTCGAGAACCTGCACGTACAGAGCAGTGCGCGCATAGACGCCTTTCACACCCATCGGCCGAAACAGCGCATCCGCCACTTGGGCGAGCGGATCGCACTCTGCGGACGAGGCCGGCCTCTTGTCGCTCACGGTTGACACGGTGGGCTCAACCACTAATCGAAGTCGGCAGCGGCGTCATCAGAGACGTCGTCGCGAGGTTCGACAGTATGCGGTCGTTGTTGATCATGAGCGGCGCGGACAGCACGTCGCGCAGGTGCCGGCCGATGCTGAACTCGGTGTCATTGCGAAAGCCGGACAAGCCGCAGGCCCGCAGCGAATGCAGCACCGTCGCAACCGCAAGTTCCGACGCTTGCACCTTGGTCAGGGTGATCATCGATTGAAATTCCAGAGCAGCGATCGCCTTTTCATCCGACATGACGGCCTCGTAGCTGCGCAACGCCGCGCCGAGCACGCCGCGCAGCATTCGCAGCGTGGACATGGCCTGCGTGAAGTGCGCGGCGCCCGGGGGTACCTGACCATTCGACTGACGAACCGCATGGCGAATGAATGCCTGAGCCTTGCCCGCGGCTGCCGCCGCGATACCGGCCCATACCGAACCCCACAACAGATGTGCGTAGGGCACCATCGTTTGCGGGTGAATCTTTTCGTAGGGTTCCGGCAGTACCTGGTCTGCGGGCGCCCGCGCGCGCAGCGTAAACCCCTCGCTGTGCGTGCCGCGCATGCCTAAGGTGTCCCAAGACTGCAGCCGCTCGAGCGTGTAATCGGCCTTCAGCAGCACCAACAGCACCTGGTCCGACCCGGCGGCATCGGCCGCGCGCCGCGCGGTGGTCACGATGCCGTCCGCTTCCACGGCGTAGGAAATCACCGTGGCCTTGCGCTCGAGGCTGACATGGCCGGCCTCGCGCTCGATTGCCGCCTCGCTCGAGCGTACGTTACCGCCGGCCTGGCCCTCCGTGGTCGAGGAGGCGAGCAGCAGTTGCTCGGTCGCGACGCGCCGCAGAATGCGCTCCAGAGCAGCGTTACCCTTGGCGTGCCGCACGATGCACGCGATCTTGATCTGGTGCATCGCATAAATCAGGCCGGTCGACGCGCAGGCCCCCCCCAGGATGTAGCAGACGTCGGCTAGATCGTCGAGGCTCGCGCCTTCGCCGTCCAGCGATTGAGGTACCTGGATGCCGAGAAGTTTCTGCTTGCGGATTTGCGCAAATGCCCCGCTTGGAAAGCGCGCCGCGGCGTCGACCGCAGCAGCGTCGGCACCGGCCACCTCGGCTGCGGCGCGCGCACGCGCCGCGAGATCCTTCGGCCGGGTTCCGATCGCGCGCACACTACCGGCCGTCATTCGTTGAGCTTCCATTGCGAGACCCTCCAAACACCCTTAGCGTTTACCATAGAGTCTCCGCATTGTGCTGACCGTGCTTCGCGCCACATTAATCGAACGCCGGCAATTTTCCCGTTAGGCGACTGAACTCGCGGTTTTTGACGCGATATGTAAAACTTCCCGCGGTTCATGGCTGCGACTAGCCAGGGCGCCGCCTCAGTGTAATCCAACCGCGAGCCCAATAAACACTCAGCGCGTCCCAACATGGCGCCGGGGCCGCACGGTATGATCGCGGCGCTTTGTTCTGGAGAGAAATCGAGTGGATCCGCAGACAAACGAGGTGTGCGACCGGCTGATCGGGCTGGTAAAGCAGCTACTCGGGCCCGCCGCAGTCGTTCCGGATCCCTTTCCCGGTGACCGGCAGCTGAGCGAACTCGGCATCAGCTCCTTGAAGATGGTCAACTTGATGCTCGCGGTCGAAGTGCAGTTCGACATCGCGATTCCGCAGGCAGATATCACGCCCGAGAACTTCCATTCACTGGACTCGATCGAGGCGCTGGTCACGCGGACGCTACGGACTCTGAGGCCGCCAATTCCTATCAGCGAACCGCGTTAAGAGCCGCGACCAGCGCGTCAATGTCGAGCAAGGAGGTTTGGCCGTTGGTGGCGCATATCCGCACCACATCTCGCCCCTCGAAGGCGGTGCAGGCGACCCAGGCCCGGCCCGAGGCCACCACCCGGCCAACGAGAGCCCTCACATCGCCCAGTTCGGCCGGCGGAATGACGTCAAGCACCGCCAAGGGGGAGTCGTTGGCGACCGACCACCCTAGGGCGACAAGCCTCTCCTTAGCGCGTTCGATAACCTCGACGCTGCGCTCTACGTGAGCGCCGAGGCCTGCCCAACCGGCAGCGCCCAGTGCGAGAAACAGGCGCAGCCCCAGAAAGCGGCGCGACCATTGGACGCTGTTAAGGTAAGGATCGATGGTCGACACGCTCGAGGGCATGAAACTGGCGGAGGCGTGAAATGCTTCCGACACTAGGCGGGCGTGGCGCGTGATGAACATGGCGCACCCCATCGTCGTCGCGAGCCACTTGTGGGCGTCGATGGTCATCGAGTCGGCACGCTCGATACCCGACAGCAAACCGCGCAGGCGATCCGACGCCAGAGCCGCGCCGCCCCAGGCGGCATCGACGTGATACCAGAGTCGCTCGGTCTGTGCGATGTCGGCACAGGCCTGAAGCGGGTCGATCATGCCGCCGGCGGTCGTGCCGGCGGTTGCGACCACCATGACGGGCACCGCCCCCGTCGAGCGATCTTCAGCGATGGCTCGGTTCAGCGCCCGAGGCTCCATTCGGCCGCGCCCGTCGGTATCGACGAGACGCAGCGCCGAGCGGCCGACGCCGGACTGATGCGCGATCTTCAGCCACGCGATATGGCATTCGCGGGACGCATAGAGCTTGGGCGGCCCGGGAAAGGCGCGCGCGCCGCCGCTCGCAAATGCCGGATGGGCGGCGGTGAGCGCGCAGAGCAGCGCTGTATAGTTCGCCTCCGATCCGCCCGTCGCGAAATGCCCCGTTCCGTCGGGCAATCCCGCGCGCTGGGCGATCGCATGGATGACGTGGCGCTCGAGTTCCACCGGAACCGGAGAGGAGGCGGAACTTGCGAGCTGCGGGTTGAACAGATTCGTCACGCGTTCCGCACACAGCGCCGGAAACGCCGCGCGCGGATTGAAGAGCCCAAAGTAACGCGGATTCGCCATCTGCACGATGCCGTGCTCCAAGCGCTCGAGGCTCCAACGCAGTAACTCCTCGAGCGGGCGCGGAGTATCGAAGTCATAACCGCGCAATTCCGCGCGAAAGGCGGCCATGTCGATGGTTGGCGTGACGGGGCCCGCCTGGATACGCGACAACGCGCCTTCCAGCTCCGCCGTCAGCCAGGCGTCGACCCGAGCGCGTTCCTCGGTGCGTGGGAACAGCGCAGGGATGGGGCTGGGCAGTGCATTGCGGTTCACCGTCCCCCCACTTTTTAAGCGCCGGCCGCCGCGAGTGCTTGATCGAGATCCGCGACGATGTCATCGATGTGCTCGATGCCTACGCTTAGGCGGATGCTGCCAGGGCCCACCCCCGCCGCTTGCTGTTCGGCAGCAGACATCTGTCGATGTGTGGTCGAGGCGGGGTGGCAGGCGAGCGACTTCGCGTCGCCCAGATTGACTAGACGCTTGAAAAGCTTGAGCGCGTTGTAGAAGCGCATCCCTGCGGGCAGGCCGCCGCGAATCTCGAAGGTCATGAGCGAGCAAGGCCTGCCGCCGAGGTATTTCTGCACCAGAGGATAGTAGGGATTGTCGGGAAATCCTGCGAAATTGACCGACTGGACGCGGGGATCAGCGCGTAGGAATTCGGCCACCTTGATCGCGTTCTCGACGTGCCGGTCCATCCGTACTGCGACCGTTTCGATGCCCTGCAGCAGTAGAAACGCGCTCATCGGGGAGAGCACTGCGCCCACGGTGCGTTGGTAGACGCTGCGGCAGCGGCCGATGAAGGCGGCCGCGCCGTAGTGCTCGGTGTAAACGAGGCCGTGGTAGGACTCGTCCGGCTGCGTGAACATGGGATAGCGCGCGGCATGCTTTGTCCACGAAAACCGGCCGCAGTCGACCACGATGCCGCCCAGCGTCGTGCCGTGACCGCCCAAGAATTTCGTCAACGAGTGCACGATGATGTCCGCGCCGAACTCGATCGGCCGCACCAGCATCGGCGTCGCCACCGTGTTATCCACGATCAGCGGCATGCCGTGCCGATGGGCGACGGCAGCGAGCGATTCGAGATCGCAGATGTTGCCGGCAGGATTGCCGACGGTTTCGCAAAATATCGCGCGGGTATCGTCGTCGATCAATGCGTCCAGGTCGGAGGCACGGTCGGTCTTCGCAAAGCGCACCTGGACGCCGAGCCGCGGGAGAATATGCGCGAATAGCGTGTACGTCGTGCCGTAGAGCTGCGGTACCGACACAATATTTCGGCCCATCTCAGTCGCATTCAGCGCCGCGTAGTACAGCGCCGTTTGGCCGGAGCTCACGCTGAGCGAGCCGACTCCGCCCTCAAGTTCCGTGACTCTTTGTTCCAGAATATCGGTCGTCGGGTTGCTGATCCGCGAGTACCGATAACCCTCGACCTCGAGGTCGAACAGCGCGGCGCCATGCTCGGCGCTGTCGAACGAATACGCGACCGTTTGGTAGATCGGCACCGCCACCGCTTTGGTCGTCGGATCAAAGTCAAAGCCGCCGTGGATGGCGATCGTTTCGCGTTTCATCGTTGTGAAATACTGTGATCGAGGTGCTGGCATTGTAACTCGAACGATGCGGGCAGTCGTGGTACGGTTCTCAATCTGTGAGTCAACCCGCCGACGCCAATACGAAAATTGCCCGCGAGGCCTGGATCAGAGCATTGGAGCGCACGGCCGGCGTCGAACGCGATCCTGCATTGACGCTGCCGGTGCTGATCGATCGGCTGGCGCAGCAATTCGGCGCAGCTCCGGCGCTCGAATCGCCCGACGCATCGATGAGCTACCGCGAGTTGGCCGTTCGCTGCAATCAATATGCGCGCTGGGGTCTCGAGCAAGGGTTGAAGAGCGGCGATGTCGTTGCACTGGTGATGGCGAATTGTCCGGAGTATTTGGCGATTTGGCTGGGGCTTACCCGCATCGGCGTGACCGTGGCCCTCGCCAATACGCACCTCGCGGTCGACGGTCTCGCACATTCAATCAAAATCGTCGCGCCGCGGATGCTGATCGCCGGCGCCGGGCTCGCGGCGACGGTCGCCGCAGCGCGCGCGCGCCTTAAGTCCGATGTCGCTTGCTGGGTGCATGGTCCGAGTGCGCAAGACTTCGCACCCATCGAGCGTGAACTCGAGAGATTGCCCGGCGACTCCTTGGCTGCGTCGGAACGCGGCGCAACCTCAATCGACACCACCGCCCTCTATATATACACCTCGGGCACCACCGGCCTGCCGAAGGCCGCTACAGTCAGTCATTACCGCCTGATGCAGTGGAGCCACTGGTTCGCGGGAATGATGGATACCGGGCCAAACGATCGGATGTACGACTGCCTGCCGCTGTACCACAGTGTCGGCGGTGTCGTTGCCACGGGCGCGACGCTGGTCGGCGGTGGAGCGGTGGTGATTCGCGCGCGTTTCTCCGCTGCGGACTTCTGGCGCGACGTGCGCGATGAGCGCTGCACCTTGTTTCAGTACATTGGCGAACTGTGCCGATACCTGGTCAATGCCCCGCACCAGTCGATTGAAACCGACCATTCTTTGCGCCTGGCCTGCGGCAACGGCCTGCGCCCGGAAGTCTGGCGGGCGTTCACGTCGCGCTTTCGCATTCCGCGAATTCTGGAGTACTACGCATCCACCGAAGGCAATTTCTCGCTCTACAACTGCGAGGGGCGGCCCGGCGCCATCGGCCGCATACCGGCGTTTTTGGCGCACCGGCTGCCCGTGGCGCTGCTGCGATTTGACGTCGACAGCGGCGAGCCGCGGCGCAGCGATGCCGGGCTGTGCGAGCGTTGCGCCGTGAACGAAGTGGGCGAGGCGGTCGGCCTGATCCCCGCCACAGGCACGGAACGCACCGGCCGCTTCGAAGGCTATGCAGATCGCGAAGCCTCCGCGGGCAAAGTCCTGCGCAATGTCTTCAAGGAAGGCGACTCCTGGTACCGCACGGGCGACTTAATGCGGCGCGACGAGGCCGGCTACTACTACTTTGTCGATCGCGTCGGTGAGACCTATCGCTGGAAAGGAGAGAACGTGTCGACCGCCGAAGTCCTGACGGCGCTCACGGGTGTTCACGGCGTGGTGGAGGGAGTGGTGTACGGCGTCGCGGTGCCCGGAGCCGACGGTCGCGCGGGCATGGCCGCGCTGGTCGTCGATTCGCACTTCGACCTGGCTGCCTTCCGCGCAGCCATTGCGCAGCGCCTGCCCGGCTTTGCGCGTCCGGTGTTTCTGCGATTGCTTCCGGCGCTCGAGGCGACAGGAACGTTCAAGCCGCGAAAACAGGATTTGGCTCGAGCGGGCTTCGACCCGGCCCGCATCATCGATCCGCTGTATGTCGATGATCAGCGCGCCGGGGCGTATAGCCCTATCGACGCTGCGTTGTACGCGGCGATCTGCGCCGGCGGCATGAGGCTCTAGGCGGTGGTCCCCGCATCAACCGTCAGCACGGTGCCGGTAATGTTGCGCCCCGCCTCTCCCAGCAGAAACTCGACGCTGCGCGCCACATCGAGCGGATCGGCCAGCCGGCGCAGCGCGCTGCGCCTCGCGATTTTTTCGCGCTGCGACTCGCTCAGCTCCCGCGTCATATCGGTGCTGATGAATCCCGGTGCGATGGCATTCACGGTGATGTCGAGCGGTCCAAGCTCGCGAGCAAGCGATTGCGTAAAACCGATCAGGGAGGCCTTGCTCGCGCTGTAGACGGACAGACCGCTGTAGCCCGTCAATGCGACGATCGAGGCGATATTGATGATGCGGCCGGCGCGCTGCGTCATCATTGCTCTCGCGACGTACTTGGTAAGCACGATGGGCGAAATCGTATTGAGCCGGATGAGGCGCTCGATGTCTTCATTACGCATGTTGCCGAGAACACCGCCGGTGCCCAAACCCGCATTGTTGACCAGACCATAGATAGGCCCGAAGTCCGCGCGCAGCGTGTGCACCAGGGGCGCAATTTGCGCGAGATCGGACAAATCACAGGCGCGAAACTCGATTGCGCCGCTGCCGGCGGCGGCGCTGCGGGTCGCGGCCGCCAATTCCTCGGTGTTGCTGCGAGCAATGGCGATGACGCGATAGCCGGCTCCCGCCAGAGTGCTGGACATGGCGAGCCCGAGCCCGCGGCTGCCGCCAGTCACGACGACGTTATGCATTCGGACGCACCAGCTTGCCGGCCGCGTTGAGTTCCAGCGCGGGCACGAAGTGCAACATCGCCGGCACCTTGTGCGCGGGCAGCGTGCGACGGCAGGCGTCCAGAAGCTCGATTTTCAGCCGGTCGGTGGTATCCGGGCCGGCGGCATTTGCCGGCTCGGCCAATACCACGTCGGCGACGACGACGGCGCCGGTGATGGGATTGCGGCGCGCCCGAACCAGGGACATCCGAACTCTGGGATCGGCGTTCAGCACCGATTCGACTTCTTCCGGGTAAACCTTGAAACCTCCGACGTTGATGATTCCGCCCTTACGGCCGCGAAAATAATATCGCCCCTCCACGAGCTCGACCATATCGCCCGTGTCGACATAGCCGTCGTCGCTTGCGACCACGTTTCGCGCCGCTCCAAGATAGCGCGCCGCATTGCGGCTGGAGCGAATTCGCAGCGTCCCATCCTCGATCTTGAGGTCAATGTTGCCGTGCGCATTATTGATGAATCCGGCGGGAAAACCTGCGATGCCGTCGTTCACTTCGAATGCCACCCCCGCTTCGGTCGAGGCGAAAGCGTGCGCAATGCGCGCCTGCGGGTAGACCACTCGCAGGTTATCCAAAAGGCTCTGATCGGCGACCTCGCCGGACAGCCGCACGTACTCGGGCGTTAACAGGGCGGCGTCGCCGCTCATGAGCGCGCGGCGCCAGTGGGACGGGGTGCCGGAGATATGAGTCACGCCCGCCGCCGCCGCGCGCGTGAAAAAATCGCGAGTCGACTCGCCCGGACTCGACAGCACCAGCGACGTGCCGCTCAGCATGGCGCGCAGATAAATTTGCAAACCTCCATAGCGGCGGATGTCGTAGAACGTACTCCACACCGATCGGCCACGCGCGGCTGGCTCTCTCGGCAGAGTGCCGGCGAGACTGCTGAGCGTATGCACGACGAGTTTCGGAGCGCCGGTCGTTCCCGACGTCAATAGAATCCACTCGGTGATCTCGCTGCTGCGGCGCCGGATCGCCGCGGGGATGGGCCGGGGCGTTACCAGGCACTGAGTCAGCGCGGCAGGCGAATCAACGGCCGGCGCGCTATCCAACACCACCGCCGCTGCCTGCGCCGTTGCCGCTACTGCGGTGAGTTGTCGAGGGTTGAGGTCGGGCGTACACAGCACCATGCGCCGCGCCACGCCGTCAAGCTCGAGCAGCGCCATGGCAGCCGGCAATTGTTCGACGGCCGCAATCAGCACCGACGATCCGCGAAGCGACTCGAGCGCGCCTGCGAGCGTCGATCCGGCCGCCAGATCCGAAAGCGAGACCGAGCCGCTTCGATCATGAAGCGTTGCGGCGGCTGCTCGCGAAGGCGCGAGGGAGTCCCAGAGCGAAGTCATTTAGACCGGCTCCGGCTCGGCCGCCGCCGTCAGTGCGTGTGCCGCCGGAATTCGTACGGTGAGCAAGGTGCCGCCCGAGGGCGGTTTCGTCACCTCGAACTTCCCGCCCAAGGCGCGGACCCGATGGCGCATCGAGGCCAATCCGTGCGAACCGATCGCGCTGAAGCGGGATGCTGGTATGCCCTTGCCGTCGTCCGCGATGCTCAAGACGATACTGTCGCCGTCCTTGTCGAGGCCGATGTTCACGGCTTTCGCGCCGGAGTGTTTGAGAATATTCGTAAACGCCTCTTGCGCAATGCGAAACAGCGCGATCGAGGCCTCGGAGCTGAACGCGGGCTCTTGATCCGGATAGGCTTCCACGCATTTGAGGCCGGCGCGGCCGCAAGTCTCTTTCAGCTGCCAACGCAATGCGGCAAACAGCCCCACATTATCCAATAGCGTGGGTCGCAGCTCCTCGATGATCCGGCGCTTGAGGTCCACTCCGGCCGCCAAGTTTTGCTGTACCCGGCTTAAGCGCTGCCTCAATTCGGCCTCGTTCGCTTGAAGATGCTGTTCCGCCCAGGAGATGTCCATGCGCGCGCCCACGAGCAGGCCGCCGAGTTCGTCGTGCAATTCGCGCGCCAGGCTTGCTTTCTCGCGTTCGGAGACATTTTGCAGATGCGTCGACAACTCGACGAGTTCGTGAGTCCGTTCTTCGACTTCGCGCTCCAACTGTAGTTTTTGATCCCGCAGTTCCGCGGTTTGCAGAGTGCGCCGGCGCATGTCCATGTAAACCAGCCTCGAGGCGACTCCCACCAGCAACATGTAGAAAACCGTTGCGGAAGCCGTAATCCAGCGACTGATGCGCAACGACCAATCCCAGTGCGCGGCGGCGGCATCGTGTTCGAGTGATTCGCGGTCGCGCATGCCCGTAATGACGTCGGCAATTTCTTGCGTGGTCTTTTCGCCGACATTGGTCTTCATGAGCGCGACGGAGCGCGAGGGCACCGGCCCGTCGTGCAGCGCCAAAGTCACCGCAAGCTCGCTGAGCCTCTTGCCGATCAGACCATGCAGCGATTTGATGCTTCCGGTCGTCAAACCCGAGCCGATGTAGACAACGCGCAGCCGCTCGAGACGCGGCTCCATATCCGCGACCGCCTCGTTGTAGGGCTTGAGATACGTCTTATCGCCGGTGAGCAAGTAGCCGCGCAGTCCGCTCTGCGCCTTGTCGATGACGCCCTCCAATTCGTCGATGGCGCGCTCGCGCGAGGC
Organism: Gammaproteobacteria bacterium; assembly: GCA_003132425.1. GTDB lineage: Bacteria > Pseudomonadota > Gammaproteobacteria > Steroidobacterales > Steroidobacteraceae > Bog-1198. Next base: position 43,915 of record PKXS01000043.1, read on the forward strand.
GGAAATCTGGATCCGCTCGCTGGCATCCCGCAGCCTTGCTTGGCCGGCACCGGTCACGAAAAACACGGCGACCAAAAAGCCGACGATCAGGAACGGCGGCACGGCAACGTACCACCGTCCCAGTCCATCCAACGCTTCGCCCAGGATGTTCACGCGAATCATTGTGTTAACAAAAGGGGTGTGTGTCCAGCGGCGAGCGCGGAAATTGGTGAGTTAAGAGGTGAAGCCGCTTACCATACGCGGCCTCATGCCCACCGTCCGCCTCGATAAGGTTTCGCTGAGCTTTGGTCTAAGGCCTTTATTGGACCAGGTTGCTTTGCAAATTCGCAAAGGCGAGCGCGTCTGCTTGCTCGGCCGCAATGGCGAGGGTAAATCCTCTGTGATGCAATTGATTGCCCGCCGGATCGTCCCCGACAGCGGCGAGGTATGGGTCCGTCCGGGAGTCCGGGTGGCGAGCCTGGCGCAAGAGGTATCAGCCGGCAGCGACGAATCGGTGCTCGAGGTCATCCGGGGCGGAGCTGCGCCGGCGGGCCCGG
>PKXS01000043.1:44502-158451 GCA_003132425.1 Gammaproteobacteria bacterium
TTGCCGGCGCGCTGCTGTTCATAAGCCATGATCGCGCCTTTGTACGACGTCTTGCGACGCGCATCGTTGAACTTGACCGCGGGCAGCTGCGCGAGTGGCCCGGCGACTACGACGACTACGTCCTGCACAAGCGCGCCGCGTTGGAAGTCGCGGCGAGACACGCGGCTCTATTCGACAAGAAGCTTGCCCAAGAGGAAGCGTGGATCCGCCAAGGCGTGGAAGCGCGCCGCACCCGCAACGAAGGCCGGGTACGCGCGCTGAAACAACTGCGGGTTCAACGCAGCGAACGGCGCGCGCCGCTAGGTCAGGCGGAGTTTCGCGTGCAAGAGGCGGCGCCTTCCGGCAAGTTGGTGGCCGAGGCGCTCAATGTGACCATGAGCTTCGGCGGCGCGCCCGTCATTGCGGATTTTTCGGCGCGCATCATGCGCGGCGACCGAATAGGCATCATCGGCCCCAACGGCTGCGGAAAAACGACCCTGATTAGGCTGCTGGTCGGCGAATTGCAGCCCACTTCAGGTTCGATTCGTTGCGGCACGTCGCTGAAAGTCGCCTACTTCGACCAACAACGCGAGCAGCTCGATCCGGCGGCGTCCATTATGGATAACGTCACCGGCGGCAGCGGAGATAGCGTCATGATCGATGGGGTTGCACGTCATGTATCGAGCTATTTGCGCGATTTTTTGTTTCCGCCGGAACGCCTGCATGCGCCGGTGAGCATGCTCTCGGGCGGCGAACGCAATCGGCTGTTGCTGGCGCGGCTATTCGCGAATCCCAGCAATCTTCTGGTGATGGATGAACCGACGAATGACCTTGATGCCGAGACTCTGGATCTACTGGAGGAGAGGGTTGCGGATTACGCGGGAACGCTGCTGCTGGTCAGTCATGACCGCGAGTTTCTCGATAATGTCGTGACCAGCACGCTGGTTTTTGAAGGCAACGCTCAAGTCNNGAGAATGCGCCGGCCGCCGCGCGCGCCCAAGCGCGCAAATTGTCCTTCAAGGAGAGGCGCGAGCTTGAGGCGATGCCCACCAGGATTCAACTCCTCGAGGCCGAACAGACGCGTCTACAAACTCAGATCAGCGACCCGGAGCTATTCCGCAAGAGCCCGGCCGACGCAGCGGGCGCCCTTAAGCGACTGCAGACGCTCGTGAAAGAATTGGAAATCGCGTACTCGCGCTGGGACGCGCTGGAATCCTAAGTTTCGGCCTAACGCCGCGGCCGGCCGCGGCCGAGGAGGTCGCTTGGATTCGGCAGTGACGCGCCGCCGGCGTCCGGTATGACCAGCGATGAGGCCTGTTCGCGCCGCAATTCCTGCAGCTCGCGCATGGTCTGCTGCACCGCCTGCTCCGCCGCCGCGCCGAACTTTGCGATCGCCGCATCCAGCGTCAAGGCGTCGAGCTCAAAGCTGATCGGCACTGCGCCCATGGGCGTCATCACTTGCGCTTGACCGACGAATATGACGCTGCGCGCGGAATGGACCGATCCGTCGGCGCCGACGGGCGTCAGCCTGCGAATGGTGCCGACCTTGCGATCGGTAAAGGTCTCTTCGCGATAAATCTGCGTCGAATCCATGGTTGCCTGGCGGCCATCGGTGGCGGAACTCATGCTTGGGGTTACCTTAATGTGATCGTTTCGGAAATACCGGAACTCCAACCCTAGCAGTTTCCACCGTGCGATGAACAGGCCCGGTGTGCAGCACCACGGCGGATGCCCTGATACGATAGTGGGCTTGGAACCCACCGTCACAGCTCGCAGGGTCCCGCCATGGACGACGCTGCTCGGAATCGCCCTCTTCGGCCTGGCGATATTTTGGCTGCATCATCTGCTCGGGCAATATCGTTGGCGGGACATCCTCGCCCAAGTTCATGCGATCCCCTCCTCAAGGGTATTGCGCGGGATATTGTTGACTTGCGCCGGTTACGGATGCCTGACGTTGTACGATGCACTGGGAGTGCGGTTTGCCGGCGCCCGGGTGCCGTATCCCAGAGTGGCATTGATAGCGTTCATGGCCTATGCGATCGGCCACAACGTCGGATTGAATACGCTGAGCGGCGGCGCGATTCGCTATCGGGCGTACTCGGCTCTGGGCTTAAGCGCGAAGCAAATTGGCACCATCATTGCATTCGGCACCCTGACCTTCACGTTGGGCGCGGCCGTCCTTCTCGGCTTGTCCCTGCTGACTCAGGCCGGCTTGTCCGGATCGGTGCTGCACGTTCACGCGTCGCTCGCCATTCTTGCCGGCTGCCTGCTCTTGGCCGTGGTGGCCACGTATATGAGCGTGGCGTGGGTCCGGCGGGAGCCGCTGTGCTATCGCGCGATTCGAATTCCGGTACTAAGGCCGCCTCTCGCATTGGCGCAAATCGCCGTGGCCTGCGCCGATCTGCTGTTCGCCGCCGGCGTTCTGTATGTGCTGCTGCCGCCGCAAGCGGCAATCGGCTTCGCGGCTTTCGCCGGTGTTTATCTGATCGCAATTGCCGCCGGCATCGTCAGCAATGTGCCGGGCGGCATAGGCGTGTTCGAGACAGTGCTGCTGCTGCTATTGAGGTCCGTTCCGCCCGACCGGTTGCTGGGCGCGTTGCTCGTGTATCGCGCCATCTATTACTTCGGCCCCTTCGGGTTGGCGTTGGTCTTACTGGGGCTGCACGAGTTGTGGGTGCAACGTGGGCCCATGGTGCGGATGGCGCGTCTGGGGCGAACCTGGCTGAGTGCCGTTACTCCTCAGGCCAGCGCGATTGCCGTGTTCGGTGCGGGCGCCGTGCTGCTTTTTTCCGGGGCGACACCCGGTCTCGGCGATCGGCTGGCGTTGTTGCGCGGGGTCGTGCCGCTGCCGGTGCTCGAGTTGTCGCATTTGCTGGGCAGCGCCGTCGGGGTGGGCCTGTTGATCATCGCCAATGCTCTGTATCGACGCCTCGACGCAGCGTGGTGGCTGACGATTTGGTTGCTATGCGCAGGCATCTTGCTGTCGCTGTTGAAGGGTTTTGACTACGAAGAAGCGACGATCCTGGCAGCGGTCGCGATCCTCCTCGTGTCCGCGCGCGAGCGGTTTCGACGGCGCGCGTCCCTGATCGAGCAGCGGTTCTCCGCTTCGTGGATAGTCGCGATGATTCTGGTCCTGGGCACCGCCGCATGGTTGGTGTTCTTCGCCTATCGGAATGTGCGCTACGAGAAGGATCTTTGGTGGGAGTTCGCGTTCGAGAAGTCGGCGCCGCGCAGCTTGCGCGCATTATTGCTCACCGCAATGATTGCCGCGGCCTACGGCCTTTGGCGCTTGTTGCGCCCGGCAGCGCCGCCGATCGCGGCCCCTGGAACGGCGGACCTCGAGCGCGTGGCCGCATTGCTCGAGGATGCCGCGGAGACCACCGCCAATCTCGCGTTGCTCGGCGACAAGGATTTGATGTTCAGCGAGGATAGCAGCGGGTTCATCATGTACAAGGCATCGGGCAGCAGCTGGGTGTCCATGGGCGACCCGATCGGGCCGCCCGCCGCGCGTGAATCCCTGGCTTGGAAATTCCTCGAAAAATGCGATGGGATGGCCGTGGCGCCCGTCTTTTACCAAGTGACTCCCGACAACTTGCCCCTGTACGTGGATCTTGGCTTGGACCTCAGCAAGCTCGGCGAGGAGGCGCGAGTGGCCCTCGGGAGTTTCTCGCTGGACGGACCTGCCCGCGCGGATTTGCGCCAAGCGCATCGCCGCGCGAACCGTGACGGAGCGCAGTTCGAGGTCGTGAGGCGTGAGCATGTCGGGGCCATTATGCCCGCGCTGCGCGGCGTCTCGGATGCTTGGCTTGCAGAAAAGAATACAGCAGAGAAGCGCTTTTCCTTGGGATTCTTTGATGAACGTTACCTGCAGCACTTCGACTGCGCCGTCGTGCGCTGCGGCGGTTCCATCGTCGCGTTCGGCAATATCTGGCGCGCCGCCTCCGGCAAGGAATTGTCGGTCGACCTCATGCGTTATACGAACCAAGCACCCAAAGGCGTCATCGACTTCATGTTGATCGAATGCATGCTGTGGGGGAGGGCGAATGCTTATGGGTGGTTCAATTTAGGCATGGCGCCGCTGTCGGGGTTGGAAGTACACGCGCTCGCACCGACCTGGCATAAACTCGGCCGGATAGTCCAGCGCTACGGTGAAATGTTTTATCCCTTCGAGGGCTTGCGCAAGTACAAGGAAAAGTTCATGCCCGTTTGGCGTCCGCGATATCTCGCTGCGCCGCGCGGGATTGCGATGGCCGGCGCGCTGCTGGACGTCACCGCGCTTATTTCAGGCGGCGTCGGCAAAGTATTGAGGAAATAGTGGGCATTACTCGAGCTCTCCATCTGCGCAGGAGCTTATTTTCGATCGCCGGGGTCTTAATGTGCGCGTCATGCGTTACAACCACGGCGCCGACGGAGACCTTCACTTACGGACGCTTCGGCGAGGTCAATGTGTACCGCGGCCGCGCGCGGCCGCGCGATGTCGTGCTGTTCGTGTCCGGCGGAGACGGCTGGAATTCGAGTGTGATTGCCATGGCCCGGCGGCTTAACCTTAAGGGCGCGGTTGTCGCCGGCATCGATATACGTCACTACCTCGGCGAGCTGGAGAATTCGACCGAGAAATGCGTGTCGCCGGCCGCGGATTTCGAGAATTTGAGCCATTACCTGCAAACCAAATTGGGTTTCAAGCAGTACCTGCAGCCGACTCTCGTCGGCTATACCTCGGGCGCCGCGCTGGTGTACGCAACGTTGGCCGAATCCCAGGACGGCGTGTTCAAAGGCGCATTGAGCGTCGGCTTCTGCCCCGATCTCGATCTGAACAAGCCGGTTTGCAAGGGTTCCGGCATCGAAGCGACGCCGCGGCTGGATGCCAACGGACGTCCGCAGGGAGTGGATTTTCTGCCGACGAAGGAACTGCCCGGCAAATGGATCACGCTGCAACGCCAAATCGACCAGGTCTGCCCCGCGCCGCTGACGCAGAAATTTATCGCGGCCGTGCCCGGCGGCGAAATCGTCATGTTGCCCAAGGTCAGCCACGGCTATTGGGTCGATAAGAACTGGAAGCCGCAATTTGAGGCGGCGTACGAACGCATCACGGCGACGATGCCCGCGGCCAAAGCGCCGCTGCTGCCGGCACCGCTTGCCGATTTGCCGTTGACCGTGGTGCCGGCGGCGGCGGGGCACGACAGCCGGTGGTTTGGAGTATTTTTGTCCGGCGACGGCGGTTGGGTGGGCCTCGACCGGGGAGTGGCCGAGGAGCTGGCCCAACGCGGTATACCGATCGTCGGCTGGGATTCGCTGAAGTACTTCTGGTCGCCGCGCACTCCGCAAGGAGCGGCGCAGGATCTGAATCGGGTGCTGCTTCACTATTCGCGCGAATGGGGCAAGTCACACGCGATTTTGATCGGATTTTCGCAGGGCGCCGATACGCTGCCCTTCATGGTCAATCGCTTGCCGGCCGCGACGCGTGCCATGGTGGGACTCACGGCGTTGCTGGGCATCAGCGACAGCGCGGCCTTCGAATTTCATCTGGCGAATTGGTTGGGGAATCCCACCGACGGCTTGCCCACAGCTCCGGAACTCGAGCGCTGGAGCGGGTCGCCCTACCTATGCCTGTACGGTGCGGACGATCGCGACGCCGCCTGCGCCCAGCTGACCGGCAAGGGCGGAGTCGCCGTCAAGATGCCGGGCGGACACCACTTCGGCGGCTCCTATGCGCAGATCGCGGCGCAAATATCGGCGCGATTGCCGGCACCGTAGTCCGCGCACGGGGCGCGAGCGGCTTCGCGGCCGCATACGCGGGCGCGTTCAGCTACAATTCGCCGCTGACTTAAGCTGAAAACCGAGGAATTGCTTGCACCATGTCGGAAACATTTACAGCGCCGCCGGCCGAACCCGTGTCGGTCGAGACGGTGATTATCGGCGCCGGTCCCGTTGGTTTATTTCAGATCTTCGAGCTTGGACTACTCGGCATCAATGCGCACATCGTCGATTCGCTGCCCGCGGTCGGCGGCCAGTGCACGGAGCTATATCCGGATAAGCCGATCTACGACATCCCGGCGCTGCCCGTATGCGGCGCTCAGGAGCTGATCGATCGGCTCCTCGAACAAATAAAGCCCTTCCACGCCACCTTCCATCTTGGACAGGAAGTCACTGAGGTTCGGCCGGCGGCGGACGGAAAAATACACATCGCCACCTCGGCCGGTACCCGCCTGAGCGCCGGCGCCGTGGTCATCGCGGGCGGCGTCGGCTCGTTTCAGCCGCGCCGTCTGGCGCTGCCGGGCATCGAGGACTTCGAAGGCAGCAGCGTTCACTACCGCATCAAGTCGGCCGGCGATTTTCACGGCCGCGACCTCGTGATCTGCGGCGGCGGCGATTCCGCCCTCGATTGGACCGTGGCGCTGTGCGACAAGGCGCGCTCCCTGACGTTGGTGCACCGGCGCGCGGAATTTCGCGCCGCACCCGCAACGGTCGCGCGCATGCGCGAGCTGGTCGCCGCGGGGAAGATGCAATTGGTGATCGGCCACGCGGTCGCGGTTCATGGCGAGAACCATAAGCTCTCCGGCGTGGTGCTGCAAACCAACGACGGACAGACCACGCTGCAGGTTCCCGCGGACCAGGTGCTCGCCTTCTTCGGCTTGCATCCGAAGTTGGGGCCCATTGCCGAATGGGGCATGGAGCTTGAAAAAAAGGCGCTCAAGGTCGATACCGAGAAATTCCAGACCAGCGTTCCGGGAATCTTCGCGATCGGAGATATCAACCACTATCCAGGCAAGAAAAAATTGATTTTGAGCGGATTTCACGAAGCAGCGCTCGCCTCGTTCGCCATTCAGCACCACCTGTTCCCGGAGAAGCGGCAATTCCTGCAGTACACCACCACCAGTCCCATCATGCAGAAGCGGCTTGGCGTCGCCGGCGCCGAGCCGCATTGAAACCTCGATGAATCGCTTGCTGGAAGATCTGGTCAAGGTGATGACGCTCGAGCGGCTCGAGATGAATTTGTTTCGCGGCGAGAGCCGCGATATCGGCAGTCCTCAAGTGTTCGGCGGCCAGGTATTGGGCCAGGCGTTGATGGCGGCCACCGCAACGGTCGAGAATCGCATCGTGCATTCTCTGCACGCGTATTTTCTGCGCCGCGGAGATTTTAATTCGCCCATAGTCTACGAGGTCGATCGCGCGCGGGACGGCAATCATTTCTCCACACGGCGAATCGTTGCGATTCAGCACGGCGAACAGATCTTCAATATGTCGGCCTCGTTTCAGACCGCCGAGAATGGACTTGAACACCAGACCGAGATGCCGAAGGTGCCGCCGCCCGATAAGCTCCCAGACCTCGAGTCCTTGTCTCGTGATTTACCGCCCGGCGTGCCGTCAAACGTACGGCGGATGCTTCAGCAAAAGCGTCCTTTCGAGTTCCGTCCCGTCGATCCGGCGAACTTTCTGCGCGGCGGGAAATCGCCGCCGCGTAAAAGCATCTGGCTCAAGGCCGTGGCCGCGCTTCCCGACGACGAGGCCTTGCACCGTTGCCTGCTGGCCTATGTATCCGACTTCAACTTGCTCGACACGGCGCTCATGCCGCACGGCATCTCCCTGACCGCGGCGAATCTGGTTATCGCCAGCATCGACCATGCCATGTGGTTCCACCGTAGCGTGCGCGTGGACGATTGGCTGTTGTATGCCATCGACAGTCCCAGCGCCTCGGGTGCGCGCGGATTCTCGCGCGGTAGCGTCTTTGCGCTCGACGGGCGCTTGGTCGCGAGCACCGCTCAAGAGGGAATGCTGCGGGTGATCTCATGATGCTCAAGGCGATCCTCATTATCGCCCTGGTGGCCGGCGCGCTGATCGGCGGACTGATGATCCTGCGCAGCACCGGTTCCATGGGTGTGCCCGGCGGCGAAGTCATGGATCGCGCCAAGAAACGCGCACGCGAACAGGCGGCCGCAGACGAGGACGCGGATCGAGGGCGTTGACCTCTATCGCGCCGCTCGGCCTGCGTGGCTGGTGCGCGATGACTCCCAGACCTCTCGCGGCAGGACGAAAAGGTGGCAATCCCACCAGCGGTTNNCGATTGTTGACGTCGACGGTGGAAATCACGCGGTCGGCGCGCAAATCCAGGAACGCCGCGTCGACCAGGCGTAGCGCAATCTCGGTGGCAAAGCCCTTGCCCCAATGCTCTTGCGCGAGCATGTAGCCTAAGTCGACGACATTGTGTTCGATCAAGGATAGATCGCACGCGCCGATCAGCTTTCCGGAAACGCGATCCGTCACCGCAAGCTCAAATCGGGTGCGCGGGAGCTCCTGTTGGGACTCGAGCAACCCCTCGAGATAGTCGGTCGTGCTGTCCTGGTCGCGGGGCCCGAAAAACAGGTACCGGGTGACGCGCGGATCCGAGGAATAGGCAAAGACGGCCTCGAAGTCCGATTTGACGAACTCGCGCAACGCGAGGCGCTCGGTGCGAACCGGTAGGGCGAGCGTGCTCAGACAGGCTCCTGGATCAGCACTTTGCCCGGATTCAAAATGCCCTTCGGATCCAGAGCGCGCTTCAGATCGCGCATCACGGCCAATTCGACCGGATCGGCGCGGCGCGCGAACTCCGCCATCCTCAGCCGGCCGATGCCGTGCTCGGCGCTGATGCTGCCGCCGAGGCTCTCCACCAGATCGAAGATCGCATGCTCGAGCGTCGGTCCGCGCGTCAGAAATACCTGCGCGTCGGCACCCGGCTTCTGGCCGACGTTGAAATGAAGATTGCCGTCGCCCAAATGACCGTAGGCAATGAGGTCGCCTTCAGGAGCCAACCGGCGCACCAGCTGCGAACCATCTTCGATGAGGCGGGGAATTGACGAAACCGGCACCGACACGTCGTGCTTGAGGCTGGCGCCGTGATGGCGCTGAGCTTCCGGCACCGACTCCCGCAGCTTCCACATCGCTTGGGCTTGCGCGAGCGAGGTTGCGATCAAGGCATCCCCCAGCAGGCCGGCGGCCGCCGCCTCGTGCAGCTCGGAGGTCAGCAACGTGATCAGGTCCTGTCGGGGGTTCGGGGAGCTCAGTTCCGCCAGCAGAAACCAGGAGGCTTCCTGGTCGAGTGGATTGGCAACTCCGGCGATGTGCTTCACGGTGAGCTCAACCGCTAGGCGCGGTATCAGCTCGAACGCCGTGACTTGATCGCCGGCGGCGCTGCGCAGCCTCGCAAGAATCGCGAGGGCCTGGGCCGGGGAGGCGATGCCGACCAGCGCTGTCGCCGTATCGGCCGGTTTCGGGAACAGCTTCAAGGATGCGGCAGTGATGACGCCCAGCGTGCCCTCCGCTCCGATGAACAATGATTTGACGTCGTAGCCGGTATTGTCCTTGCGCAAGCTCTTCAGACCGGCCAAGACCCGGCCATCCGCCAGCACGACCTCCAGCCCGAGTACGAGGTCGCGCATCATCCCGTAGCGCAGCACCGCCGTGCCGCCCGCGTTGGTCGACAGATTACCGCCGATCTGCGCCGACCCTTCGGAGCCCAAACTCAAGGGGAAGAGACGGTCCGCGCCGCTCGCGGCCGCCTGCGCCTCGGCCAAGGTGCAGCCGGCTTCGATGATCATCGAATAATTGGCCGCATCCATTTGCCGCACGCGATTGAGGCGGCGCATCGACAGCACGATCTGCGAGCCGCTCTCGTCGGGCGTCGCGCCGCCGCAGTAGCCGGTATTGCCGCCGTGCGGCACCACCGCAATCTCTTCTCGATTGCAAATCTGCATGATCCGTGCGATTTGGTCGACGCTGCGCGGCAATAGAACTACGGGAGTCGCGCCACGATAGAGGCGCCGAAAGTCGCTGATGAAGGGCGCTATATCGTCCGCGGCATCGAGCCACGCGCCGCTTCCGACCGCAGCCTTGAGCTCGGCCAGCGTGCCCGACTTAAGCGGGCGAGGCATCGACGGTTGCGATGGCCGAACGGCGCGAGCGCGGCTTGGTCAATAACATCTGCACGTCGCCGAGCTGCCGTTCCTCGAAGCCACCCTCGCAATAGCGTAAATAATATTCCCACATGCGCACGAAGCTCTCCGGGTAGCCTTGGCCGCACACCTCGGATTGGCGCGCCAGCAACCGCTCCCGCCAGATGCGCAAGGTTCGTGTGTAGTACGGGCCGATGTCTTCCAAGTGAAACAGCTTCAGATCGGTGACGCGCGCCAGAGAGTCCACCATCGCCTGCACCGAAGGAATGAAACTACCCGGAAAAATGAACCGTTTGATGAAATCCACCGAGCGCCTCGCCTGATCGTAGAATTGATCGCGTATCGTGATGGCTTGAAGCAACATCGACCCCGTCGGTTTCAGCAGGCCGCTACAGGTTCGAAAATAGGTGTCGAGGGATACCCGGCGTACGTTGAGTTATTCGGCGCACCGTAGCGAGTGGATGCGCCCACGAAAAGATTTAAGATCGAATCAGAAGCGCTTGCCCGCCGCCTCGCGCACCGCCGCCGGCACCGGCTTTAGGTCCCAGATCAAGCCGAAAAACGACAGCAGCTTCAGCATATAAAAGGTGATGTCGAATTCCCACCAATAGAATCCCTGGCGTACCGAGGAGGGATAGTGGTGGTGGTTGTTATGCCAACCTTCGCCCAAAGTGATGATCGCCAGCCAAACATTGTTGCGGCTGGCATCGTCCGTTCGGTACCGCTGGCGGCCGAACACATGCGACAGAGAATTGATCGTGTACGTTCCATGATAAACGGCCACCGTGGAGACGAAGAATCCCCAAACCAGCATCTGCCAGCCGCTGGTGCCGAGACCTGGTGCGACGTGCTTCAGCAGAACACCCAGCAAGAACACACCGACCCCTAAAACGGTGGGCACCACGAGGTCGAAACGGTCGAGGAAACGCAGCTCCGGATATTTGAGCAAGTCCTTCACTCGCGACAGATCGGCGAGGAAATGCTTGTGCGACATGAACCAGCCCATATGGCTCCAAAAGAAGCCATGCTGCACCGGGGAATGCACATCGTCCGGCTGGTCCGAATGAACGTGGTGGTGGCGATGATGTGCCGCCCACCAAATCGGACCACGCTGAGCCGCCGATGCGCCGAGCAGCCCGAAGATGAACTGGCCTGCCCGCGAAGTCTTGAAGCTACGGTGCGAAAAGTAGCGGTGATAGAAGCCGGTGATTGCGAACATCCGCACCAGGTACAGGCTCACCGTTACCGCAAAGGCGACCCAGCTAAACCCCACCCAGATCACCGCCAGGCAGACCGCATGCATCAGCAGGAACGGGATGACGCGCGTCCAATCGACGCGCTTGGCGGATTCCCGCGCGACGGCAACATCACGAGGACGCGTCGAGAAGTCGCTGTTGCCGAACCAGCGCAACAGCTCTCGGCCCACTTGTTCAGCGGTGGGTGGTGGTACTGCGATTTCATTTTCCGGCGTCATGACCTGTCCTGAATTGTTAGCGCTTGGCTCAAGTGGCCGATTGCAATGCGGCGATTCTCTCATCCAACGGCGGATGGCTCATGAAAAGCCGGGCAAATCCGCCGCTGCCGCCCGTGTTAATGCCGAATGCCTGCAATTGCGGCGGCATCGGCTGCCCCTGGCTGCGCTTCAGCACCTCCAGGGCGCCGATCATATTGGCGGTGCCCGCCAGGTTGGCTCCGCCCCGGTCGGCGCGAAATTCCCGCTGCCGCGAGTACCAGTTGACGATGATACCCGCGAATACGCCCAGTACCAGCTGCGCCACCATGGTTATCAAAAAATAGCCTATCCCTGAGCCTTCCCGGTCGCTCTTGAATATAGCCCGGTCGACTATTCCGCCGATGATGCGGGCCAGAAAGATCACAAAGGTGTTCAGCACGCCTTGCAGCAGCGTCATGGTCACCATATCGCCATTGGCGACATGGGTGATTTCGTGCCCCATGACGGCTTCGGCCTGCGGGCGCGGCATGCTGCGCAGCAAGCCGGTGCTGACCGCCACCAGGGCGGCGTTGCGCCGCGCGCCGGTCGCAAACGCATTCATTTCATCCGCCTCGAATATTCCGACCTCGGGCATGCCGATATGGGCTTGATCTGCCAAACGTTTGACGGTATTGACCAGCCAATTTTCTGTATCGGACTGGGGTGGCGCGATCACGCGCACTCCCATCATGCGCTTGGCGGTCCACTTCGACAGGGCCAGAGAAATCAGCGCGCCGCCGAAGCCGAAGACGGCGGCAAAAACCAGCAGGCTGCCGAGTCCGCCCTGCCCCAAGCGCACACCGAATACTTGCTCGAGGACAAAGACCACCACGCCGAGGAGCGCCATGACGGCCAAGTTGGTCACAATGAAGAGAAATATGCGTTTCATATGCCTTTTATTCGGGAAATGTAGCCACAATATGCTACGGCTATGCGCTTATGGTCGGGCCGTTCCCCGTCGATTTCAAGGATCGCACGAGGTATTCGAGTCAACGCTCTCCCCGGATGCGACCGCTGCGCGGACGCCGTCCCTTAAGTAACGGTATCATTACGAACATTCATTGCAAGGTTCGGCATGCAATTCAAGGACTATTACAAAATTCTCGGTGTGCCTCGAGCCGCCGACGCGGACGCGGTAAAACGCGCCTACCGAAAGCTGGCTCGAAAATATCATCCTGACGTCAGTTCGGAGCGCAACGCGGAGGACAAGTTCAAAGAGTTGCAGGAAGCCTACGAGGTTCTCAAGGATCCGGAGAAGCGCGCCACGTATGATCAATTGGGCCGGGACTATCGACCAGGTCAGCAATTTCGGCCACCGCCCGATTGGGCGCAGCGCTTCGGCCAGTCCGGCGGCCAACGCTTCTCCGACGCCGATGGGTTCAGCGACTTCTTCTCGAGCCTATTCGGCATGTCGGGCGCCCAGGCGCCGGCGGAAGCGGACGCCGGCTTCCTGGATGTTACCGTGGAGGAGGCGTTTGCGGGCACCAGGCGCCGCGTCAGCATCAGCGAGAACGGCCGCGCGCGGCTGGTCGAGGTGCAAATTCCAGCCGGATCCGTCGATGGCCAGGCGTTGCGCATCGGCGGTGCCGGCCATCGGGCGGCGCTGATATTCCGCGTGAGACTGCGTCCGCACTCTTTGTATGCGCTGCAAGGCAAGGACGTGCAGATCGAATTGCCCTTGGCGCCATGGGAGGCGGCTTTGGGGACCAAAATCGCGGTTCCCACACTCGGGGGCACCGTCGAGCTGACGATTCCCGCCGGCGCGCAATCCGGACAACGGCTGAGGCTCCGGGGCCGCGGCTTCCCCGGCACTCCCATCGGGGACCAGCTGGTCAGCATCAAGCTGGTGACGCCCGCGGCGGCGTCGCCCGAAGCAAAACAAGCCTACGAGCGAATGAAGCGCGACTTGGATTTCGATCCACGTGCGGCATGGCCTTGAGGATTCGGGCCGCGGCCCCATTACCGTTTACTTAAAACCATAGATTGCAAGGCCATGACGACCGACACAACGCCGCAGATTAAAGAATTCCAAGCCGAAACCAAGCAAGTGCTGCGACTGGTGATCCACTCGCTGTATTCGCACAAGGAAATATTCCTGCGTGAGCTGATTTCAAACGCCTCGGACGCTTGCGAGAAATTGCGTTTCGAGGCGCTTGCAAACCCGCAACTTTTGGGTACGGACGAGCTGTCGGTCACTCTGACGCCGGACGCGGCCGCCGGCACGCTCAGCATCAAGGACAACGGCATCGGCATGAGCGAGGCCGAGGTGATCGACAATCTCGGCACCATCGCGCGCTCCGGCACGAAGAAATTTCTCGAGGGATTGAGCGGAGATTCCGCCAAGGACGCCCAGCTGATCGGCCAGTTCGGCGTCGGGTTCTACTCGGCGTTCATCGTCGCCGATCGGGTGACCGTGCTGTCCAAGCGTGCGGACTCCGGCGGGGTGCGCTGGAACTCGAACGGCGAGGGTGCCTATGAGATTCAGGCTTACGATAAAACCGACCGCGGCACCGAGGTGATCCTGCACCTGCGCGACGAGGACAAGGAGTTCCTCGAGGCAGCGCGATTGCGGCAACTGGTGCGCAAGTATTCCGATCACTTGAGCGTGCCCATCGTCTTGAAGAGCGCCGACGCGCAGGAGACGATCAATCAAGCCAAGGCATTTTGGACCCGGCCCAAGGCCGATCTGAAGGATGAGGATTATCAGGCGTTCTACAAGCACCTCACCCACGATCCCGACGGCGCGCGCGCCTGGGCGCACAACAAGGTCGAGGGCAATATCGAATATACCTCGCTGCTGTACCTGCCGAAGCGCGCGCAATTCGATTTGTTCGAGCGCGAGCAGCACGGCGGCGTGCAGTTGTACGTGAAGCGCGTTTTCATCATGGACCGGGCGGCGGAACTGCTGCCGCCGTGGCTGCGCTTCATGCGCGGGCTCGTGGATTCCTCGGACCTGCCGCTCAATGTGTCGCGCGAGCTGCTGCAGAACAATCGGACCGTGGAAAAAATCAAGTCCGCGCTGGTCAAGCGGTCGCTGGATCTTCTGGAAGAACTCGCCGCGAACAAGCCGCAGGAGTACGCGGAGTTTTGGAACACGTTCGGCGTCGTGCTCAAGGAAGGCATCATCGACGATGCCGGCCAGAAAGCACGCCTCGCCAAACTGCTGCGGTTCCACTCCACCGCCGATGCGGGAGAAGCCGCGGCAGTGACGCTCACCGACTACGTGTCGCGCATGAAGGCGGAGCAGAAGGCCATCTACTACGTGACCGCCGATACGCTCGCCGCGGCGCGCAACAGTCCGCATCTGGAGGGCTTCCGCGCCAAGGGGCTGGAGGTGCTGCTGCTCACCGATCGCATCGATGAGTGGGTCGCCGGCCATCTGCATGATTTCGAGGGCAAGACCCTCGCGAGCGTCGCGAGTGGCGCAGCCGAACTGGAATCGGCAATCGAGACGCCGGAAAAAGCCGTGGCGGAATCGGCCTACAAGGACACCTTGGAGCGGCTCAAGTCAGCTTTGACGGGCAAGATCGCCAACGCGCGCATTTCCGCCCGCCTCACCGACTCTCCCGCGGTGCTCGTCGCCGGCGAGTTCGGCATGAGCTTGCGCATGGGGCGTATCCTGAAGCAAGCGGGTCAAAAAAACCCCTTTGCGACGCTCCCCGTGCTCGAAGTGAATCCGAAGCATCCGCTCATCGAGCGGCTCAAGGAAACCAGCGATGAGGCGGCGTTTGCGGAGCTCGCCAATCTGTTGCATGACCAGGCGCTGCTGGCCGAAGGCGGCGAATTGGATGATCCCGCGACCTTCGTACGTCGCGTCAACAAACTCATTGTCGACGGGCTAGCGGCTCAGCCGAAAATCATCCTGAGTTGAACATGCTGAGTCCCCAGCCGACCGCAATGCAAGATGAGAGATCGCCGCCGATCAATGACGATTCCGGCTTGCTCGACGCGTATTCGGATGCCGTGATCGGCGCCTTGGAGCGGGTGGCGCCTGCGGTGACGTTCATCGAGGTCGAGCATGGCGCTGCACAGGGGAACGTTCAGGCGCGCGCGCGCCAGCCGCTGCGATCAAGCGGCTCGGGCTTCTTGTTTACCCCCGACGGGTACCTGCTGACCAATAGTCACGTGGTGCACGGCGCCGAACGGATCACCGTGCGTCTCAGCGACGACAATCGCTTCGCTGCCGACTGGGTGGGAGACGATCCGGACTCGGACCTGGCGGTGCTCAGGATCGGCTCGCCCGGCGCGCTGCCCTATGGGGAGTTCGGCGATTCAGCGGCGTTGCGCGTCGGCCAAGTGGCCATCGCCATCGGCAACCCGCTGGGGTACTCCAAAACCGTCACCACCGGCGTCATCTCGGCGCTCGGCCGAACCCTGCGAGCGACGTCGGGCAGGCTGATGCACGATGTCATTCAGACTGATGCGGCGCTCAATCCGGGAAATTCCGGCGGCCCGCTGGTCGACTCCAAGGGGCGGGTGATCGGCGTCAACACCGCGATGATCCCGCAGGCGCAAGCGATCTGTTTTGCCACGGGGATCAATACGGCGAAATGGGTCATCAGCCAGTTGTTCTCACACGGTCGGGTCAGACGCGCCTATATTGGCGTTTCCGGAGCGACCGTGCCGGTAGCCACGCGAATTGTCAGGCATTTCGATCTACGGAGCGCGACAGAGGTGCATGTATTGGAACTCATCGCAGGCAGTCCTGCGGCGCAGGCAGGGGTGGCGGTCGGTGACCGCATGGTCGCCATTGACGGAGTCCCGATCGATGGGATCGACAGCTTGCAACGCCTGCTGGATGCGGGTTGGATCGATCGCGACGTCGAGTTGCAGCTATTGCGCCGATCGACGCTGCTGCGACTGAAGATCCGGCCGGTTGAGATGCCGGCGCAAAACCCTTGAGGGGCATACGCGAGGAGCCGCCATGAGTGCACAAGTCCACCCCATTAGCTTGTCCGTGCCGCCGGAGCCGACGGACCACGCGCGAGGCTCCGACCACGCGCGCATCACGCTTATCGAGTACGGAGACTTCGAATGCCCAAGCTGCAAGGTAGCGGCCTCGACCCCGAGATTATTGCTGGAGCGGTTTCCCAATCAGGTCCGCTTCATCTTTCGCCACTTCCCGCTGGAGGAATCGCATCCGCACGCTCTGTCCGCGGCGGAGGTCTCCGAGACCGCGGCGGCTCAGGGACAATTCTGGCCCATGCACGATTTGCTGTTCCAGCATCAGCCGAATCTGAAGGACAGGGACTTGCAGCGCTATGCGGCGGATCTCGGCCTTGATTTAGTGCGCTTCAAGGCCGAGATGGATGATCACATCTATCTGCAAAAAGTGCGCGAGCACATGGCCGGCGGCCGGCGCAGCCACATTCGCGCGACGCCGACTTTCTTCCTCAACGGCGTTGTGCAAGACATTTCCTTCGGCATGAAGGCGCTGCACGATGCCGTGTCGCTAGCCGTGCAGCGCGGCGCTTAAAGCGCCGCGCTGCTCACAAGGTCTGCCCGCGCTACGGGGCAATCGTGTAGCTGTACGTGTGGTGACCGCGTTATGTCGCATCCTCGCGCGCGGCGCCGGGTATAGAGATGAGTGGGCGCCTGTCAGATCACGCCGCGGCGCTTTTGGTCCAGTTCTATGGACTCGAACAGCGCCTGAAAATTTCCTTCGCCGAAGCCCTCATTGCCTTTGCGCTGGATGATCTCGAAAAAAATCGGTCCAATGGCGTTCTTGGTGAAAATCTGCAGCAGAATGCCGCTGCGAGTGTTCCCGTCAATCAGAATGCGGCGGCGCGAAAGTTCGCTCAAGGCTTCACGATGGCCGGCCACCCGCGAGTTGACGCTTTCATAATAAGTGTCGGGCGTGTCTTGAAATTCGACGCCGCGCGCGCGCAGGGCATCTACGGTGCGATAAATATCGTCCGTGCCCAAGGCAATGTGCTGAATGCCTTCGCCTTTGTATTCGTTGAGATATTCCTCGATCTGACTTTTGTCGTCCTGACTCTCGTTGATGGGAATGCGGATCTTGCCGCACGGCGAAGTCAGGGCCCGCGAGAACAGGCCGGTTTCCTTGCCCTCGATGCTGAAGTAACGAATTTCCCGAAAATTGAATAGTTTCTCGTAGAAGCCGGCCCACACATTCATGTTGCCGCGCTTCACATTGTGCGTCAGGTGATCGATGCAGGCGAGACCCACTGCCGCCTTGCCGCTTGCCGTGGCGACCGGCACGAAGTCCACATCATAAATGGTGCGCTCACCATAGCGGTCCACCAGATAAATGAGGCTGCCGCCGATGCCTTCGATCGAGGGAATATTGAGTTCCATCGGTCCCGCGGTAGCAGGTCCCGCTTTGGCGCCCAACTCGAGCGCTCGGCCGTATGCGAAGCGCGCGTCGGCGACGCGGAATGCCATGGCGCAAGCGCAGGGTCCGTGCGCTCGCGCAAACTTTTGCGCGAAACTATCGCTCTCGGCGTTGATGATGAAGTTGATATCGCCCTGGCGATGCAGCGTGACGTTTTTCGAGCGATGCCGCGCCACTGCCGGCAGCCCCATGCTCTCAAACAGGCGGCGCAACAACTCCGGGTCGGGCGCGGCATATTCGACGAATTCAAATCCGTCCGTACCCATGGGGTTGGCAAGAGGGTTGCTGGCGTTCACCGGAAAGTCACCGTTTTGCTGTGCATACTGATGGCGGTGCCGAAGACGTTATCCCAAAGTGTCGTCGTGACTCCAAAATTTCCGCTCTTGGGCGAATAGTGATGGCGCAAATGCCAGCTGCGGAGGCCGCCTAAGTACCAGTGCGGCTTGCGCGCTCCGTGATGGATGATGTGATGCACGATACCATACCACCAATAGCCGATCATCACGCCGGCCCACAGGCCGCTCGCGACGTTGACCCCGAAACACAGCCACGCGGGGAGGAAAATGCCGCAGCCCAGGGACCCAACGCTGATCCATGAAGGTGTGCCCACGAACGCCAGCGGCGAGGCATGATGCACGTTGTGCAGGGGCACGAAATAGGCAATCCGATGCAGCGCAACGCGGTGCAGGACGTATTCCAGCAGGGTCCATAGAACGATTCCTGCGGCAGCGGCGCCCAACCAGTGCGCACGCATAAGCCACGTCTCGCCGGCAACACTGAATGCCGACAGCGCCGTGATCACAATGGGATAGACGACGAAGTCGGAGTAATAACTGAACTTGCTAAGGTGCATCGCTGTCACCCGCGACATTCGATGCACTATGTGACTGCGGATTCGGCAGAATGTTCACAGGATGCGTGACTCCATTCGAGAGCCCTGAGCGGAACCCTCACGCCAGCTTTTCAAGACCGGCGAGCAGCCGCTGCAGGTCATCGCGCGTGCTGTACAGGGAGATTCCGGTCCGAAGCAGTCCTCCGCGCCCTCCGAGGCCCAGCACCTCTACCGCGCGAGCCGCGTAGAAGTCGCCATCCCACACGCAAATGCCTTGCGCGCCAAGCGCAGCCGCGGCCTCAGGTGCGGTAGCCCGGTCCAACGTGATCGATACGGTGGGCGCCCGTGACCGCGACGCAAAGTCCGGGCCCCAAACTCGTATGCCCGGTATGCGGCGCACCGCATCGTAGTAAAACTTGGCCAAGCCGTGCTCGTACGCCGAAATTCCGCTCATAGCGTCCACGATCCGCTGCCGCAGCGTCGCACCGGCGCCCCAACCGGCAATGTACTCCACGGCCGCGCGCACACCGTCGATCGCCGCATGATTCAGCGTGCCGGTCTCGATGCGATAGGGCGCCGCCGAATCCTGCGTCCTCAACCGGTCCGTCGGCAGGCGGTCGAGCGCGCCGGGCCGCGAGTACAGGACGCCCACGTGCGGACCGTAGAATTTGTAGCCCGAGCACAGCAGGAAATCCGCATCCAGCTCTTGCACGTCAAGGGGAAAGTGCGGTGCATAGTGCACGGCGTCGACGACCAAAAGCGCACCGACTTGCCGGCTCAAGCGCCGCGCGAGCGCGATGTCATTTACCGTGCCGAGTGCATTGGAGGACGCGCCAACGGCGAACACCTTGGTGCGCGGCGAAATCTTTGTCGCCATATCGGCGGCATCCAGTTGGCCCGATTGCGTCATGCGCACTTCCTGCACGATGACGCCGCGATCTTGCAGCCGCAGCCACGGTCCGCGGTTCGCCTCGTGATCAAGCTGCGTAATGAGCACTTCGTCGCCCGCGCTCAATGTGCGGCCGATCGCGGCGCTCAAGGCAAAATTGAGGCTGGTCATGTTTTGGCCGAACGATATGCATTCCGGCCCGCGCGCGCCGAGGAACGTCGCGATGACCGCGCGCGCGTTTTGCATCCGGCGATCGACTTCTCTGGACGGGGGGAAATTTCCATGCGTGTTGACATTGCACGAGGCGTAGAAATCATCGATCGCTTCGATGACGCAGTTGGGAACCTGGCTTCCGCCCGGACCGTCCAAAAATGTGAATTCACGCCCCTCATGAAGCCGCAGCAGAGCCGGAAAATCCTTCCGGCTCCGCAGGGAATGCTCGGCGGTGTACGTCATTACAGCAGGTCGTAGATAAAATCATAGCTCGTGGGCGTCGGGTCGCGTGGATGCAGCTTCATGCTG
Source organism: Gammaproteobacteria bacterium (assembly GCA_003132425.1). GTDB lineage: Bacteria > Pseudomonadota > Gammaproteobacteria > Steroidobacterales > Steroidobacteraceae > Bog-1198. The sequence goes on from PKXS01000043.1 coordinate 64,501, forward strand.
CCCTTCGCTCCCGCGTACTTGCCGGTGCCCCCGGTAATGGCCATCACGGAATCGCCGGTATCGAGGAACGGCCCCTCCACCGTGATCTGGCCCGCGTGCAAAATCAAGGTCCAAAAGCACTCCCAGCTCTTGCCGACGACGGTCCGCACGCAGTAGCCCTGATCCGAGCCGATTTTCATTTTGTTCGCGTCGTCGTACACACCGTTGGCGAACACCAGCAGATCGCCGATCGAGTCGCCTTTGGCGCCGAGGTCGATGGTGGTCTCGCCCACCGGACGTTCGACCACTCGGATTTGTTCGCCGGCGAACGCCGGCACGGCACACAGCGTCACGGCAAGCACGGCAATACGGGTGAAGATCCTGCTCATGTAAAAGTCCCCTGTAGGTGTCGAAGTGTCATACGTCACGAAGTCCAAGCGCGGCGTTCGAGTTCTCCTGAAAATCCGTCGCGACGGCCTCGATCAGAGTGGGTCCTGCGCGATCGAGGGCGGCGCGTACGGCGTCGGCGAGGGCCCGCGCGCCGCGCGCTCTGACGGCGCCGGCCCCGCAGGCGCGCGCGAGCGCCACGAAATCCGGATTCTGCGCGACCACGCCGAGAGGGGGAATATTCGCCGCGATCATATCGTCGCGTATTTGCCCCAACGCCGAATTATTCCAGACGATGATCGGCAGACTATGGCCCGCTTCAACCGCGGTCATCAGCTCGCCGAAGGTAAATTGCAAGCCGAAGTCGCCCGCCAGCGCGATGACCGCGCGCGCTGGGTTGGAAATCTTCGCGCCGAGGGCCGCCGGCAAGGCAAAACCCAAGGTGCCATAGCCGGATGGATGGAACCATTGGCCGGGCCCGTCGGTCGGAAACGCGTAGCTGCCGCAGTACGCTATTTGAGTCATGTCGGTGAATACCACCCCGTCCCAGGGTAGAGCCGCGCGAATGGCGCGCAGCGCGTTCACCAGCGCGTGCGCCCTGGAATCGAGTGTTTTATCGATCTGCGCGCGAACATTCGCCGCGCCCCCCATTTGCGTGCGCCACCCCGGCCGCGCCGTTAATCCTCGATTGATCGACTCCAAGGCAGAGCGCGCGTCGGCCCACACCGGGACATCGGCGCCGTATTGATCGCTGAGCTTGGCGGGATCGACGTCGATGCGAACCAACAGACCCCCCAACGGCAGCTTGAGCGCCGTATAAAAATCCGTTTCCGCCATCTCCGTGCCCACTGCGAGGACCACATCGGCCTCGGCGACCAATGCTTGAGTCGCGCGATAGGGGAGCGATGAGCCTAAGTTGGCCGGATGGCTTTCAGCAAGCACCCCCTTGCCCGCCACCGTCGTGACCAGCAGGCAATCCAGCGTTTCGACCAGACGGTGCAGCTCGGCGGCGGCGTGCCGGGCTCCGCCCCCCGCGATGATGATCGGGCGAGCGGCCACGGCCAACAAGCGAACCGCCGCGGCAATCTGCGCGGGCTGCGCTTGCGGCAATAGAGCGGTGTCCTCGAACCGCGCCGCCGGGAGCGTCGTCGGCTCGCTTAAGAGGTCGAGCGGAATTTCCAGGTATGCGGGACGCGGGCGTCCGACCCGAAGCGAGGCGAAACATTGGCGCAGTTGATCGCGCACGTCCTCGGCGCTGCGTGCCGAGCGTGCGATGCCAAAGACGCCTGCGGCGAGCGCGCATTGATCGCTCAGCTCATGCAGCACGCCCCATTGCTTGGCGAGGGAGGCACGCGCCGGCGTGGTCGCCACCACCAGTAACGGGACCGAATCCGAATACGCCTGCGCGACCGAGGTGAGAATGTTGGTGAGGCCGGGACCGGAAATCACGAAGGCCGCCGCCGGCCGCCCGCTCAAACGCGCATAGCCATCCGCCGCAAAGCCCGCTCCCTGCTCGTGACGAACCAGCACATGCCGGATATTCGCCGAGGCCAGTCCTCGGTACAGTTCCAAATTGTGCACGCCTGGGATGCCGAATACGGTGTCGATACCGTTTGCGACCAGAAGTTCGACGAGATACTGTCCGATGGTGCGCGACATTCGAGCCTTATTGAACGTTTTGTTGGGAAGGGCGTTAGGATTGCGCTGCGGGAAAATTATGCAAGGCAGGCACCGGTGATGCAAGAAGTACCGGGATACAATAATGAAAAAGGCTATCGCAAATGAGATTTTCAGGCTTGGTCGAGCGCATCGCGGGCGAGGGCGCGAATGCATGGGAAATACACTCCGAGGCGAAGTCGGCGCTCGATCGCGGCGAGGATGTGATTGTGCTGAGCGTCGGCGACCCGGATCTCGATACGCCCGCGTCCGTGCTTGAACGCGCGATCGAACGATTGCGCGCGGGCGACACGCACTACACGCCGGCGCCCGGACGGCAGCGGCTGCGCGAGGCGATCGCCGCGGCCCACCATGCCAGAACCGGCCAGAGCGTCGATGCTTCCAATGTCATTTTTCTAGCCGGAGCGCAGAACGCGTTGTTCACCGCTTCTCTGTGTCTTGCGGGACGAGGCGATGAAGTCATCGCGCTTGAGCCGTTGTACCCCACCTACCCCGCCGCGATCGAGGTGTCGGGCGCGCGGATGGTGCGCGCGCGGGCGCCCGCCGCTCAAGGCTTTCGGCCGGATCTGCCGGCGCTTGAGTCGGTGATCACGCCGCGTACCCGGGCAATTTTCTTTGCCACGCCGAACAATCCGAGCGGCGTGATTCTGAATGAGGCCGAGCTAGCCGGCATCGGCGAGCTGGCACGGCGCCATTCTCTGTGGGTGGTTGCCGACGAGGTGTATGCAGGACTCGCTCCCGGAGGCCGCGTTCCCAGTCTCGCGGCGAGCATGCCCGAGCAAGTGGTAACTATCAGCAGTTTGTCCAAGTCTCACGCCATGCCGGGTTGGCGTGCCGGCTGGCTGGTCGGGCCGCGGCAACTCGTGGCACACGTGGAATCCCTGGTGGTGTGCATGCTCTACGGACTGCCGGGCTTCATCCAGGAGGCCGCCTTGACGGCCTTGCAGATTGCGCCCGCCGCGGAACAGAGAATTCGCGAGTTCTGCGCGGCGCGGCGCGATTTCCTGCTCGCAGGACTCGCGGGAGTCAAGGGCATACGATGCTGCATCCCCGATGCCGGCATGTTTACGTTGATCGATGTGCGGGAGACGGGTCTGTCCGGCCACGAATTTGTGCGCGAACTGTATCGAGCGGAGCGGGTTTCAGTGCTCGACGGCGGCGCATTCGGCGAGGAAACGGGCGGCTTCGTGCGCCTGTGTTTCGCAACCGACGAGGCGGCGTTGCGGGAAGCCTGTATCCGCATCCGCCGCTTCGTCGCATCATTGAAGATCCCTTGAGGTAGGCGCATGGCAGAGCAAGTCGCGGATATGGGAGTGGTGGTTCGCAGGGCGGGCGGCCCCGAGGCGCTGGAGTGGACTCGGCTTGACACCGCGGCTCCGGGGCCCGGCGAAGTGCGGATGGCGCAGCATGCCATCGGCGTCAATTTCATCGATACATATTTTCGCAGCGGGCTGTATCCCTGGCCGTCGACCCCGCTGATTCCGGGCGGCGAAGCTGCCGGCATCGTCGAGGGCGTTGGCGAGGGCGTCCGTAATGTGAAGGTGGGAGATCGCGTGGCCTACACATTGCCGCTCGGCGCATACCGCACGCGTAGAGTTGTCCCCGCCGATCGACTCGTCCTGCTACCGGCCTCGATTCCATTCGACGTGGCCGCGTCGATCATGCTGAAGGGCTTGACGGCGCAATTCCTGATTCACTCGTGTTATCCGGTGAAGTCAGGGCAAACCGTATTGGTGCATGCGGCCGCCGGCGGAGTGGGGCTGCTGTTGGGACAATGGTTGAATGTATTGGGCGCAACGGCGATCGGCACGGTGGGCTCGGCGCAGAAAGCGCCGATCGCCTTGCAGAACGGCTATTCCCATGTCATCGATTACAGGGCAGAGGATTTCGTCGCGCGCGTTGCCGAGGTCGCGGGACCCAAGGGCTGCGACGTGGTCTATGACTCCGTCGGCAAGGACACGTGGCGCGGTTCGCTCCAGTGTCTGAAGCGCCGCGGCATGCTCGTGTGCTTCGGCCAATCATCGGGGCCGATCGCCGACTTCAAGATTGCCGACCTGCACGCCGGTGGTTCCCTGTACGCGTGCCGGCCGTCGCTGTTCGATTACATTGCGAGCAGCGAAGAGCTTCAGACGCGAGCCGCGGATCTATTTGCCAGGCTCACCGCCGGCGACATCGAAGCACACATCGGTCAGCGCGTGCCGTTGCGCGATGCCGCAGACGCGCACCGTGCATTGGAGAGCCGGCGCACCGTCGGCGCCACCGTACTGCTGCCTTGATGAAATTGGATGCTCGAGGGCAGCTAGATGCCCAGCGGCAGCGCGGTCGATTCCTTGATCACCGTTACCGCTACCGATGAATTCACCGATTGCACGCAGGGAATGCGCGATAGATAGTCGAGATAGAATGCCTCGAAGGCTTTGATGTTCTTGGTGACGATCTTCAGGAGGAAATCCCATTCTCCGGTCAGCGTATAACACTCCAGCACCTCGGCGCGATCGCGAATCGCCGCCTCGAATGTGGCCAGTGCGTCGCGACCGGTGGTCGCCAATTTCACGTGCGCGAAAATGGTCACGTCCAGACCGAGAGCGTTGCGGTCCAAGAGCGCGACTCGCGCCTTGATGACTCCGTTCAGTTCGAGTTGCTGAATGCGGCGCCAACAGGTCGTCGTCGACTGGCGCAGTTGGGCTGCCACCTCGGCGGCCGAGAGCGCGCCCCGCCGCTGCAATATGTCGAGCAGACGCAAATCGAGCCGGTCGATCGCAGGGCGAGATGTATTTTCCATTATTCTGGTCTTTTCGGAATGAATATACTGAATTATCGCGACTGGTTCGAATGAATGCAACACGCGCTTTGGCGCGGACGTAAATTACGGCCATGAACACACACTCTCGCTTGCATCTGCCCCGTGCGCCCGCGCGACCGGGCGAGGCGCCCGACTTTAGCTATGTGCACTTATCGGCCGCCGGAGCGGTATCGCGGCCAGACGTCAATGCGCGGGCGCGCGACATCGGCTTTCTCGCGGTCGAGCTGGTCCGTGTGCTCGATGATGCCGATCGGGCCGTTGGACCGTGGCATCCGCATCTCGATGCCGCGGAGCTGCAGGTGGGCTTGCGCCATATGCTGCTGACGCGCATTTACGACGATCGCATGCAAAGAACGCAGCGCGCGGGCAAGATCTCGTTTTACATCCGTTCGTTGGGCGAAGAGGCGGTATCGGTCGCGCAGTGCATGGCGCTGCGTCCCGCCGACATGTTGTTTCCGTCGTACCGTAATCAGGGCTTGCAGATAGCTCGCGGCATTCCGCTGGTCGATCTGATGTGCCAGCTGTTGTCCAATACGCGCGACATGTGCAAGGGGCGACAGCTGCCGGTGATGTATCACTCCAAGGCCGGCAATATTTTCTCGATCTCCGGCAATTTGGCAACCCAGTTTCCGCAGGCGGTCGGTTGGGCAATGGCCGCGGCGATCAAGGGCGAGGACCATGTCGCGGCGAGTTGGATCGGCGAGGGCAGCAGCGCTGAGGCCGATTTTCATCACGCGTTGCTGTTTGCCTCCGTTTATCAGGCGCCGGTCATTCTCAATGTGGTGAACAACCAGTGGGCAATCTCGACGTTTCAGGGCTATGCCGGCGGCGAGCAACGCTCCTTTGCGGCGCGCGGCCCAGGCTACGGCATTGCCGGCATTCGCGTCGACGGCAACGATTTTCTCGCAGTGCACGCGGTGACGCAGTGGGCCGCCGAAAGGGCGCGCACCGGCGCGGGGCCGACGCTAATCGAGTTGGTGACCTACCGCGCGGCCGCGCATTCCACCAGCGACGATCCCGCTCGCTACCGCGCAAAAAACGACCAGGAACACTGGCCGCTGGGCGACCCCATCGTGCGGCTCAAACGGCATCTGATCGCATTAGGAGAATGGTCGGAGGAGCGCCACCAGGCGTTGTTCGCCGAACTCGAGGCACTGGTCGCGGCGAGTTGGAAGGAGGCCGTGACGTACGGCACCATGAACGAAGGTCCCAGGCTCCATGCCGACCTGATGTTCGAAGACGTATTCAAGGAAATGCCGCGGCATTTGCAGCGTCAGCGGGCCTTGATGCGCGCGGAACGGGCCTAAGGCCATGGCGAATATGAATATGATCCAGGCCCTGAATTCCGCCATGGACGTCATGATGGCCAAGGATCCGTCAGTGGTGCTCATGGGCGAGGACATCGGGTATTTCGGCGGCGTGTTTCGCGCCACCGAAGGGCTGCAGCGCAAGTACGGCGAGCACCGCGTACTCGACACGCCCATCGCCGAGGGCGGCATCGTTGCGGCAGCGATCGGCATGGGCGTGAACGGTTTGCGGCCGGTGGCCGAAATCCAGTTTGCCGACTACATTTATCCCGGATTCGATCAAATCGTCAGTGAGCTCGCGCGCATCCGTTATCGCAGCGCCGGCGAGTTCTTCGCGCCCGTGACCATCCGCACTCCCTGCGGCGGCGGCATCCGCGGCGGCCAGACGCATTCGCAGAGCCCGGAAGGCATATTTACCCATGTCAGCGGCATCAAGGTGGTGATGCCCTCGAACCCCTACGATGCCAAAGGCTTGTTGATTACCTCGATCGAGGACGATGATCCGGTCGTATTCTTCGAGCCGAAGCGTCTGTACAACGGTCCGTTCGACGGCGATCCGAACAAGCCGGCCGTGCCCTGGAGCACGCATCCGAAGGGTAAGGTGGAAGCGGGTTATTACACCGTGCCGCTCGGCAAGGCCGATATCGTGCGCGGCGGCGCGCAGTTGACGGTCATTACCTACGGCACGATGGTGTACGTGGCGATGGCGGCGGCGGCGACGTTGGGCTTGGACGCCGAGATCATCGACTTGCGATCGCTGGTGCCGCTCGACGTCGACACGATTTGCACGTCGGTCAAGAAGACCGGCCGCTGCGTCGTCGCCCACGAGGCCACCCGTTTTTCGGGCTTTGGTGCCGAAATTCTCTCGATAGTCCAAGAGGAATGCTTCTGGGACCTGGAGGCGCCGATACAGCGCGTGACCGGCTGGGACACGCCGTATCCGCACGCATTCGAATGGGAGTATTTTCCGGGTCAAGCGCGAGTGGCGATGGCGCTCAAGGCTGCAATGGAGTTGGCATGAACCAGTTCGTCTTCAAGATGCCTGACCTGGGCGAGGGCACGGTGGAGGCCGAGATTGTCGCCTGGCACACCAAGCCCGGCGATGCCGTCACCGAAGACCAGATCATTGTCGAGGTGATGACCGACAAGGCGGCGGTGGAAGTACCCGCCCCCGTCAGCGGCCGAGTGCTGTCGACCACAGGCGCCCCCGGCGACAAGATTGCGGTGGGTTCGCCGTTAATCGTGTTCGAGGCCGGCGCGCCGGCCGTCGCGGCAGCGCCGGGCGCCGCGAAGCTCGCTGCGGCCACAACGCCCACCGCCGCGCCGTCGGCCACCGCCGTCAGCGCGCCGGACTCGCCCGGGCGCACGAGCCGCGTGATGGCGTCTCCCGCCAATCGCCGCCGTGCGCGCGAGGCCGGAATCGACTTGTCGACCGTGGCGNNAATTCTGCGCGGCGATCTGGTACAGCCAGGCACGCGCCCGGCCGCGCAACGCTCGCCGGCCGCCCCGGACATTTCCGCGGAAACGTCGGAAATCAAGGTAATCGGCGTGCGCCGCGTCATCGCCGAGCGCATGAGCGAGGCCAAGCGCACTATTCCGCACTTTGCCTATGTGGAAGAAGTGGATGTCACGGAACTCGAGTCGCTGCGGCAGCATTTGAACGCTTCGCAGGCCCCCGGCGCAGCCTCGCTCACGTATTTACCGTTGATTGTCCTGGCACTCACGCGCGTGCTCGAATCCTTTCCACAGTGCAATGTGCTGTATGACGCGGCACGAGGCGTGCTGGTGCGTCATCGCGCCGTGCATGTGGGCATCGCCACGCAGACACCGGACGGACTCAAGGTTCCCGTCGTGCGCAATGCGCAAGCCCGCTCGCTCTGGGATATCGCCGCCGAGATCCGCCGCCTCTCCGAGCGAGCGCGCTCCAACAAAGCGACTCGCGATGAGCTCGTCGGTTCGACCATCACCGTGACGAGTCTCGGCAAGCTCGGCGGGATTGCGTCCACGCCGGTAATCAACGCGCCCGAAGTGGCGATCATCGGACTCAACAAGGCCGTGGATCGGCCGGTGGTCCGCAATGACGCCGTGGTGGTGCGTCGAATCATGAATCTATCGTCGTCGTTCGATCATCGTTTCGTGGACGGATACGATGCGGCGGCGATGATTCAGGCGTTGAAAGAGTTCCTCGAGCACCCAGCGACGATTTTCATATCCAAGGTGAAAGCCCCATGACTGCGCAACCCCAGAGACCGGCGTTCGGCACCGTACTCGCTTCGCATATGTCCGTTGCTTCCTTTGAGGGCGGCCGCTGGGGCAACGCTGAGATCAAACCTGTCGCGCCGATCGAAATCAGTCCTGCCGCGCATGTTCTGCACTACTCAAGCACCTGCTTCGAGGGCTTCAAGGCGTTCCGCCGTGCCGACGGATCCGTGCATGTCTTTCGCATGGATCGGCATATTAAAAGGATGCGACAAAGCGCGCGCCAGCTGGTGCTGCCCGAGCCCGACCCCGAGCAACTCGCGGGCATGGTGCGAGCGGTCATCAGCCGCTGCCGAGACGCGGTGCCGGAGGCGCCCGGCGCCTTGTACTTGAGGCCGATATTGTTTGGGACCACGGCGAATATCGGCGCCGCCGCGACGCCGGCGGTCGACGCCCTGCTGACGGTGCTGGCAAGCCCGGTGTGGGACTATTTTGCCGGCGGCATGAAGCCCCTGCGCATTCTTGTCGATGACGTCAATACACGGTCGGCCGCGCAGATGGGCATGGTCAAGACGGGCGGCAATTATGCCGCCGCCTTGGGCCCTACCTTAAGTGCGCGGGCCAAATACCAGGTCGACCAGGTGCTATTTTGTCCGGGCGGGGAAGTACAAGAGACCGGCGCCGCCAATTTTCTGCTGATTCGCGACGGCAAGCTCCTGACACGCGCTCTGGACTCGACCTTTTTGCATGGCGTCACGCGCGATTCCTTGCTGACCCTGGCGCGTGATTCGGGCTACGAGGTGTCGGAGCGCATTTTCACCGTCAAAGAGATGCTGGAGTGGGTGCAAACCGGGGAAGCGGCCTTGTCGGGAACGGCAGCGGTGCTTGCCGGAGTGGGCACGCTGATTTACCACGGCGCGGAGCATCGAGTGGCGGGCGGCGAGGTGGGTCCGTTGACGCGCGCCCTGCGCGCGCAATTGATCGCCATCCAACAGGGCGAGATGCCCGACCGCCACGGTTGGCTGGAGCGGGTGTGAGGAGGCGCTAGTACTCCTCGTGGCCGTCGTCGTCCTCGTCGTCTAAATCGTCATCGTCCTCATCGTCGTCCTCGTCCTCGTCCCAGTCCTCGTCCTCATCCTCGTCATCCTTTTCGTCCTTCTCCGCCTTGGAGCCCGACCAACCCTCGGGCTCCTCGGTCAGCTCCAGGTCCAGCTCCGCCCAGCCGTCGACATCCAATTCCTCGGTATCGCCGTCCAGATGTTGAATCTCGACGATTTCTCGATCCTCGTCCACCTTGAGCACCTGGAAGGTTTCGTCGTTTTCCAGGTCCTCATACCACTGCCCGATGGTCGGTTCGTACTCTCTACCCACGGAGGTCGTCCTTCTTTGAACATCTGCGCGAAATCGGCAGGCGGATATTAGGGGAGGCCGCTCGGCTAAGTAAATGGCAATATGAGCTTCCTATGACCATTGCCGACCGCAAAGCCACCGCGCGCCGCTTGACCGACGCTAAACGTGTCTGCGTCAAGGTCGGCTCGGCTTTGCTGGTCGATTCCGAGAAGGGCAGGTTGAACCGCGCCTGGCTCGAGACCTTTGCGGCCGATGTGGCGCATCTGCGCAAGCGCGGCCAAGAAGTCATTTTGGTGTCCTCGGGAGCCATTGCGCTCGGCCGCCGGCACCTCGGGCTGCCCGCGGGCAAGCTCAAACTCGAAGAGAGTCAGGCCGCGGCTGCGGTCGGGCAAATTCGGCTCGCGCATGCCTACAAGGAACTCTTGGAGGCGCACGGGATTACCGTCGCGCAAATCCTGTTGACCCTCGGCGACACCGAGCAGCGGCGCCGGTATCTGAATGCGCGCGGGACGTTGAATACCCTACTGTCGCTCGGCGCCGTGCCGGTGATCAACGAAAACGATACCGTCGCGACCGCAGAGATTCGCTACGGCGACAATGACCGGCTGGCGGCCCGTGTCGCGCAGATGGTGGGTGCCGATTGCCTGGTGCTGCTGTCGGATATCGACGGTCTGTATACGGCGAACCCCAATGACGATCCCGACGCAGAGTTCATTGCTCGGGTGCTTGAGATCACGCCGGCGATCGAGGCCATGGCGGGCGGGGCGGGCAGCGATATGGGAAGCGGCGGCATGCAAACCAAACTCGCCGCAGCCAANNAGATTGCGGTGGGTGCCGGCTGCCATCTGTGCATCGCCAAGGGAGCCCATCCGCATCCGCTGCAGCGTATCGAGGATGGCGCCCGCTGCACGTGGTTCGTGCCGTCTTCGACCCCGGTGGCCACCCGCAAGCAATGGATCGCCGGAACCTTGAAGCCGGCGGGGGCGATCGCCGTCGACGAAGGCGCCGTGCGCGCACTGTTGGGCGGGAAAAGTCTGTTGCCGGCAGGGGTAACCCGAGCGGTCGGGCGTTTCGAGCGGGGCGATACGGTGAGCATCATCGGACCGGACGGCGCCGAGGTGGCGCGCGGCATATGCGCCTATTCGGACAGCGACGCGGCGCGCATCATCGGCCGCAAATCCGCCGAGATCGAGGCCCTGCTCGGGTTCAGAGGCCGCGATGAAATCGTGCATCGAGATGATTTGGTACTGTTAAAGGCTTTCTGATTCACATGCAGGCAAATGAATCCATGACGGCCATCTCTGATCTCATGGACGGCTTCGGCCGCGCCGCTCGGTCGGCCGCGGAAGTGCTTGGAATTGCGCGCACAGAACAGAAGAATCACGCGTTGCGGGCCGCCGCCGCGGCGCTGCGGGCGCAAAGCCAGAAACTGCTGGCGGCAAATGATCGTGATATGCACGCCGCCGCCGCGCGCGCAACGTCGAAGGCTTTGCTCGATCGCCTCAATCTGGACGATCAGCGGGTCGAAGCGATGGCACGCGGGCTCGAGGATATCGAGCACCTCGCGGACCCGATCGGCACCGTGCTGGCCGAATGGACGCGACCGAACGGCATGGTGATTCAGCGGCTGCGTGTGCCTCTTGGGGTGATCGGAATCATCTATGAGAGCCGCCCGAACGTGACCGCCGATGCCGGAGCGCTGTGCTTGAAATCGAGCAACGCCGTCATATTGCGCGGCGGTTCCGAGAGCGCGAGCTCCAGTGCGGCGATTCATACGTGCCTGGTTGAGGGGCTGAGGGCGGCGGGTTTGCCGCCGGCCTGCATTCAGCTCGTGCCGACCACCGATCGAGCGGCCGTGGGCTACATGCTAGGGGAGATGGCGGACAGCATCGATGTGATCGTGCCGCGCGGCGGCAAGGATCTCATTGCGCGGGTGCAACGGGAGGCGCGCGTGCCGGTGATCGGCCACCTTGAAGGCGTCTGTCATGTATTCGTCGATCAAGAGGCGGAACTTGGCATGGCGGGCAGAATCGTGCTGAACGCAAAAATGCGCCGTACGGGCGTGTGCGGCGCGGCCGAGACACTGCTGGTGCATCGCCGCTGCACGGCGACGCATTTGGCTCCATTGATCAAGATGCTGCTCGACGCGGGCTGCGAAGTGCGCGGCGATGCGCCGAGCGTTCTGGCCGACGCGCGGGTAAAGCCGGCGACCGAGCAGGATTGGTACTCGGAGTATCTCGACGCCATTATTGCAGTGCGCGTGGTAGATGACGTCGATGCGGCGATCGCGCATATTCACCGCTACGGTTCGCAGCATACGGACAGCATCGTGACCGAGAACAGCGCCACCGCCGAGCGATTTTTGGCGAGAGTCGACAGCGCGATTGTTCTGCACAACGCATCGACTCAGTTTGCCGACGGCGGGGAGTTCGGCATGGGTGCGGAAATCGGCATCAGCACGGACAAATTTCACGCGCGCGGACCGGTCGGCGTCGAGCAGTTGACCAGCTACAAGTACCTGGTGCGGGGCACGGGGCAGGTTCGTCCCTAGCGGGTGGATTTGCCCTAAAGCATTTCTTCCCAGGTTCGGCTCAAGCGGGTGGCGCAGGTGATGATGCCGACCATGCTGTAGGTTTGCGGAAAATTGCCCCATTGTTCGCCGCTCGCGGGGTCGATGTCCTCGGACAGCAGGCCCGCGCTATTGCGCCGGCGCAATAACTTTTCAAATATGCCGCGCGCTTCAATGACCCGGCCGACCGCGGCAAGGGCGTTGACATACCAGAAGGAGCACATCGTGAAGGTGTTGGCCGGCACCCCGAAGTCGTCCGCGTGCACGTAGCGAAATACCAGATCGCCCCGCACGAGCTCGCGCTCGACGGCGTTGAGCGTGGAAACGAAGCGCGGATCGCTCGCTTCGATAAAACCAAGATCGGGCAGCAGCAGCGAGGTCGCGTCGAGGTCCGCGCCTTCGAAGCTGCTGACGAACGTCTGCTTGTTCTGGTTCCAGGCGCGGGCGAGGATTTCCTCCCGCATGGCATTGGCGCTGGTGCGCCAAAATGCCGCTCGGTCCGTAATATTGAGTTGGGTGGCAATTCGCGCAAGGCGATCACACGCTGCCCAGCACATCACGGATGAAAATGTGTGTGCGCGTTCGATTCCGCGGAACTCCCATGGACCCGCATCCGGTACGGCGAACATCTTCACGGCGCGTTCGCCGAGCACTTCCGTGCGAGCAAACAGTGCGGCGTCGCCGGGATTCGTCAAGCGCTGATCGAAAAACAGCTGCCGCGCGGCGAGCACCACTGCGCCGTAGACATCGTGCTGAACCTGTTGGTACGCCAGATTGCCGACGCGCACCGGGCCCATGCCGCGGTAGCCATCCAGGGTATCGATGATGCGCTCCTCGATTTGCGCCTCGCCGGTAATGCCGTAAAGCGGTTGCAGATCGCCGCCGGGATTGCGAGCGACGATGTGATCGAGGTAACGCAGATAGCCTTGCATGGTGTTGGTCGCGCCCAGATGATTGAGCGCGAGAATCACGAAAAAGCTGTCGCGCAACCAACAAAAGCGATAATCCCAATTGCGCACGCTGCCGGCCATTTCCGGTATCGACGTGGTCAGAGCGGCGAGCACCGCGCCGGTGTCTTCAAAGGTGCACAATTTCAGGGTGATGGCGGAGCGAATCACCGCCTCCTGCCAATCGAAGGGCACGGCCAGGCCGCGAATCCATTCATGCCAATAATTGCGAGTTTCCTCCAGCCACGTTCGCGCCAAGGTGAGCGGCGTCTCCTCGATGGTTTCGTCCGGCGCGAGGATGAATGCCAGCGGTGCGTTGAGAACTATGGCGCTCTCGTCGAGCAGTGGCGACAGCGACGAATTGGTCGTGACACGGTAGCTCAGTTGCGGGGAAACGAAACGAATATGATGGCTGCCGGCGATGCGCTGCGGATCGTCGGCGCCGTTGTCGCACCGCGGTCTTAAGCGCACCGTCACGATGGGGCGGCCTTTGATCGGTTCGATCACGCGCACGATGACCATCGGTCTGAAGTTGCGCCCGCGTGTGCGAAAGCGTGGGCAAAAATCCGTGATTCGCAAAGAATTACCATGCGCGTCGGTGAGCGTGGTTTCAACGATGGCGGTATTTCGCGTGTAGCTGCGCGTCGCGACGGTCATATCCTTCAAATCGACCGCGAATACGCCGCTGGTTGCGTCGCCGCCCGAGCGTCTCAGCAGCGCGCAAAACACCGGATCTGCGTCGGGCCTCGGCAGACAGGCCCAAACGATGCGCCCTCGATCGTCGATGAGCGCAGCGATCTGGCAGTTGCCGATGACCGCGAGGTCCAGGTTGGCGGTCGCGCTCATTCGTGGTGTGAATCGGTCAATGCCGCGATATCCTGCAGCCAGCTGCGCACGGCCCGCGGATTCTCGAGGCAGCGTTGCGCGCGCACCCGCTCGCCCACCGCAATCGAAATGCCGCCACGGGACTCGACCACACGAAACCCGTCTTGATCGGTCAAGTCGTCGCCGACGAATACCGGCGTCCTGCCGGAGAACGGCGGCTCCTTGAGAAATGCGCTGATGGCGGAGCCTTTGGTAAATCCCCGCGGTTTGATTTCGAAAACCATATTGCCGTCTTGGATGTGGTAGTTAGTGCCCAACGGCTTTGCAATCTTGGTCAATGACTCGCGAATACTCGATTCGAATTGAGGCGCCATTCGATAGTGCACGGCGAGAGTCCTGCCCTTATCCTCGACAGAGGTGCCGGGGTGAGCATCGATGAGCGCCGCCAACGCGATCCTCGCGCCATTGAGCTGCGCGTCGACGAAGCTCGCGCCGTGTATGGCGCCAGAGGACTTTCGCCGCTCGACGCCGTGAAGTCCTGCCGCAGGCAGGCGCAGCGGCGCGAACAGCCCATCGAGATACTGCAAGCTGCGGCCGCTCACCAGTGCGACGGCGCCCCCCAGCCTTTCCGCCACCTGGGTCAACACTGTCTTGAGTTCGGCATCCGCGAAGGTCTCCAAAGGAGAGTCGGTTAAATCGATCAACGTACCGTCCACGTCCAGAAACAAACACCAATCAAGCGCGGGGGACGGTATCGGCATTTGGATCATGCAAAAACATAGCTCACGGGACCGCTACTGCCAATGCTTTAGCGGCTTTTATTTGCAATGTAATTATTACACGGAATTCGTCGAGGAAAACCAAGACTCTGCCGGGGAAATTCGGTATTTTGTCGAGCACCCCGCATATCCCAACGTACACGGAGGCACGATGTTTCGCTCGATCATGTTGCGCTTCGTGCTGCCGATGGCTTTCGCGTCCTGCGTCGTGGCGTACTTCGGGTTGCCCTATATCGAACNNCTGGCGGAATGGTTTCGTTCCGACGTCGAGTTGCGCGCGCAGCTGGTCATGCATTCAATGGAAGAGCCGCTCACGGACCTCGTCGCAGCCGGCAACGAGTCGCGCTTGCGCAGCTATTTGGCGAGGATGACCACCGACGAACGCTTGCTCGCCATCTTGGTGTGCCGCCCGGATGGGACGACGATATTCAAAACAGAGCGCTCTCCCGCCGCCATCACCTGCGAGGCGAGCAGCAAACCGAACGGCGAGGCTACGCGCATCGCGCAACTACCGTCCGGATCCGTGCAAATATCGCGCTTTGATTTCGATGCGGCAGAGCCGCCGTTTCGTGTTCTGATGTTGCATGATTTGAGCTTTGTCGACCGTCGGCAGAGAACCGCCCGGGATTTCGTGCTGGTTTTCGTCGCCATATCGGTGCTCTTGCTCGCGCTGTTGATCGTGCTTGTGGCATGGCTGCAACTGCGCCGTTGGGCAAAGGTGTTGATCGGCGATATTCGCGGCAAGCGGTTTCTCGACGACGCCGAGTCGCCGCGGTCCTCGCTGCCGATTCTGTCGCAGGTTCGCCAGGTGTTGGCGGAGGCAGAGGAGAAGCAGCGTCTGGAAATCGATTTTCGCGAGAACTGGACGCCCCAGGCGCTCAAACAGGTGGTGCGCGATCACCTGCGTTCTTCGCAGGTCATCATCGTGTCGAATCGCGAACCGTATATCCATAATTTCGACGCCGATCACCATCCGGTGGTGCAAGTCCCGGCCAGCGGCATGGTGACGGCGCTCGAGCCCATCATGCGCGCCTGTTCGGGAGTCTGGATAGCGCACGGCGCCGGCACGGCGGACCGGGAGACGGTGGATCGGTTCGATCAGATCAGAGTGCCTCCCGAAGATCCGTCCTACACGTTGCGCCGTGTCTGGCTTTCCGAGGCGCAAGAGCAGGGCTATTACTATGGCTTTTCCAATGAAGGTCTCTGGCCGCTGTGCCACTTGGCCTATGTCCGGCCCGCGTTTCGTGCCGCCGATTGGCGCGCCTACGAGGAGGTCAACGCCAAGTTCGCCGACGTGGTGGCGGTTGAGTCAACCAACGACAGTCCGGTCGTATTGATCCAGGATTTCCACTTCGCCCTATTGCCGAAACTGATCCGGTCGAAGAAACCAAAAGCGACGATCGCGTTGTTTTGGCATATCCCTTGGCCCAATGCCGAGACCTTCGGTGTGTGTCCCTGGAAGCGGGAGATGCTGCTGCACATGCTGTCCGCGGACATACTGGGATTTCACACTCGCTATCACTGCCAGAATTTTCTCGACACCGTGGACCGGTTCGTGGAATGCCAAATCGATCACGAGCACATGACCGTGACCCTGCAAGGCCGCGTGTGTCGTGTCGCTCCATATCCTATATCGATCGAGTGGCCGCCGCGCTGGCTGCAGAATATGCCCGACATCGAGACCTGCCGCGCGGCGGTGCGCGAGCGTCATCACATCGCCGCCGGCATCTATGTGGGCTTGGGCGTCGAGCGCTGGGACTTCACCAAGGGCATCATCGAGCGCTTTCAGGCGCTCGAAGCATTGCTCGACAAAAACCCCAGGCACCGCGGGCGGATTAGTCTCTTGCAGGTCGCGGCGCCTTCGCGCAGCCAGTTGCCGGCATATCAGGCTCTGCAGCAACAGACTTACAGCGAAGTGGAGCGGATCAATGGCAAGTTTGCCGAAGGCGACTGGCAGCCGATCGTGTTGATCGACGAACATCAGGAGCCGTATCGCGTCTTTGAACTGTACCGCGCGGCCGACTTCTGCCTGGTCAATAGTTTGCATGACGGCATGAATTTGGTGGCCAAGGAATTCGTCGCCGCCCGCGACGATGAAGACGGGGTGCTCATCCTCAGCACCTTTGCGGGGGCATCGCGAGAGTTGACCGAAGCCGTGTTGATCAATCCATTCGACGTCAACGAAACGGCCGACGCGATGGAGACCGCTATGCGCATGGGCCGCGATGAGCGGCGCAATCGAATGAGTTTGATGCGCAGAACCGTCAAAGAGAACAATGTGTATCGATGGGCGGGACGCATGTTGATGGATGCCGCGAGAATCAGGCAACGGCAAAGTCTGCCCACGGCCACGCGGCGTGACGGCACCTCCAGCCGCTAGGCGGCGCGGTCCCGCGCGGTGCGAAGCTGCAAGTTTGCCCAGCTAGGCCCTCGCGCTATGGAACCGCGAAAAAGGATTTGACCGCTGCAAAGCAGAAGGGCGCCACCAGCGTCGCATGATAGGCTTCAGAGACCGCAAGCGCCCCGCCGTCGTTGGCCCCCTGAGCGACCGCGGTTGCGGCGACGAGCAGTTTTGCCAGCCCAAAGGCCTTCTTCAGATTGCCATAAGGGTCGTTACTCGCTGCCGTGGATTCGAGGTCAAGCACGCTGATCGAAGCAGATGCCGGAGTGCGCGACGCCCAATAGCCCTGCAACAGTTGCGTGTTGAACCAATAGACATTCGGATCGGCATCGCCGCCGCATAACAGGACCGGAGCACTGGGGACCCAGTTGCGCAGATCGTTCATTTTCAATGCCTCGCGCCAAGGTAAGCCTGGGGTCGCGGCCGCGATCCCAGTGGTGGTCGTTGGCCAGCCGCCATCCGGATTCGCCTGCTCGTCCTGCAGATAGCTGAGTCGATAACTGTTCTGAATCAAGTTTCCGGCACCAAAGCCCAGCGCGAATACTGCGGCGAGATTAGCCGGCGTAGTCGGCGGCGTCATGCCAGCAAAATCCGGATCGGGCGGAGTCGAGCTAAATAGCGCATATTCAGGAAGGTTGCCCTGCGCATACAGCTCACTCAGCGGGGTCGTAGTCGGCAGCAAGGCGTCGATGCCGGCCGCGTATTGCGGCTCAAAGACGTCAACGGCGTTGGCGTAGATGCCACCGTACGCTTTCTGATACGCGGTAAGCAGCAGGGTCGAAGACACGGTGCCAGCGCGGTTGACGTCGCCGCTAAACACGGCGTCGACGAAGGCCGCGAGAGCGTATGGCCCGGACATCGGCGCAGATGCCGTGACGTTCATCCCGGCAGCCTGCATTGCGCGATGCGTCGCCATTGCCACGTAACCACCTTGCGAGTAGCCGGTGATGAACAACTGACCATTGTCCTTGGTCAGCGTTGCAGAAGCGAAGGGCAATGCGGTGCGCGCCGCAGTCAATGCGTCGATCATGTCCTTCGACTCCTGATCGGCGATCAAATAAGGATGATAAGAAAGCGTCGAAGTGTCGTAGCCGGCGTAGTTTGGAGCCACGACTATGTAGCCCTGCGAGGCGAATAGCGCCGCCAGGAAGAGAGTTTCTGTGTTCTGCAGATTCGCCATATTGAACGCGCGGTCGGTGGTCGTCCCATGCGCGTACAGAACAATCGGGCGCGCACCGGTGCAGTTCGCACCCAAACCGGTAGGGATCATCAATGCAGCGGACGCAGTGGTGGCCTCGTTCGCGCCTCCGACGGTCGTGTACTCGATGTGATACAGGAGAATGTCGCAGACTGGTGGTCCGCTGAGAGACAGAAGTTGTTGATTAGCCAAATCATTGAGCTCGAGCAGCAGACTTGGCGCCGTGACGGTCGACAGAAGCTCGGGTGGACTCTGCAGCAGGGTNNCCAGAGAGCGACATCCCGCCGCTTCCGCTGCCGCAGGCTGCGAGAAGCAGCGCGGCAAGAAAAAGCGGAAACAAGCGACTCATTGAGCGCATGCGCGCCGATGATTTCCCGCATCGGAGCTGGAGCGGGTAGTGGACATGAGATACACGATAGCACCTTTCCGATGCAAGCCGACGCCACGCGGCGTTGCAACAATTTGCAATTGCTCGGCTAGGCGCGCCTGTGCGTGGCGGCGTATGCGCACAAGCGGTCGGCCGCTGCTTTGAGGGTTTCATCGCGCTTTGCGATGCAGAGCCTCAATAGGGTCATCTGTGGAGATGCCGCATAGAAGGGCGATAGCGGAATGGTTGCGACCTTTGCTTCACGAATCAGCCGGTCGGCAAAAACCAGGTCGGTGCTTTGGCTCAAGGCTCCGTAATCGACCAGCTGAAAATACGTGCCTGCCGCCGGAACGGGCTCGAATCCCGAGCCGTGCAACAGGCCTGCCAGCAAATCGCGCTTCGCCTGGAAAAAATCCGCCAACTGAGCCCACACGCCAGGGTGAGCAGCAAGATAGCGGGCGATCGCGTATTGGAGCGGTGCGACGATGCTGAAGGTATTGAATTGATGCAGCTTGCGCAATTCGCGCGTCAGTTCCGGCGGTGCGACGCAATAGCCCGTCCGCCATCCGGTCGCATGCAAAGTCTTGCCGAAGGAAAATACCGCGAAACTGCGTTCGCGCAATTCCGCATGAGCGAGTACCGAGGCGTGGCGCCTGCCGTCGTACAGCACGTGTTCATAGACTTCATCGGCAAGCACGGTGATCGGCCGATCGCGTACCAAGGCGGCGAGCGCGTCCAAATCGTTGCGGTCTGCGACCGAACAACTAGGGTTTTGCGGGCTGTTGATGATGATCAACCGAGTGCGATCGCTCAAAGCCTGCCTAACCCGATCCCAATCAAACTGAAATGACGGGGGCGTTAGAGGAATGCGCAGGCAGCGTCCGCCGGCCAGGCGTACCGCCGGCTCGTAGGAATCGTAGGCCGGATCGAAAATGATTGCCTCGTCGCCCGGGCCCACCACGGCCTGGATCGAATCGTAGAGAGCTTCGGTGGCGCCGCACGTCACGGTAATTTCAGTGAGCGGGTCGAAGCCGGCGCCGTAGCTTAGATGCAATTTTCTCGCGATCTGCTCGCGCAGCTCGACAACGCCTTCCATGGGCGCATATTGATTGTGTCCCTCCGCGATGACTTCAACCAGCGAACTCGCCAATCGCGGATCGATGGGGTAATCGGGAAACCCCTGACCGATATTGAGGGCGCCTTCCTCAAGCGCGCGGCGCGACATCACGGTGAATATGGTCGTACCGACATCCGGCAACTTACTCTTGAATCGCATTGGCCTCGCGATCCAAGGCTTGCAATCCGCCGGCGAGCGAACGAACCGCGAGGCCGCGTTTGCGCAGCTCCCGCGCGGTCGCCAAGCTGCGTTTGCCGGAAGCACAGACCAGAACATATTGAGCGGTGGAGCAGAGCACGCTCGGATTCGCCAGCAGGCTGGACATGGGTATGTGCCGCGCGGATGTCGGTCGCGTTTTGAACTCGTCCAAATTGCGGACATCAATGACTTCGAGACCGCGCGCTGCTGCCGCGGCCAGCGATCCCAATTCGATCTCCACACCCGACTCCTCACGCGGCAGCTCGCGAATGCGCGCGCAATCAGGCGCCGCGCACTCGGCATGGCGCCGTACTTGCAGCTTTATGCTGGAAAAGTTCATGAAATCGAGCAACAGGAGTTCACCGTCCAGTTGACCCGGCATGCCCAACAATATCTTGAGCGTCAGCAGCGCCTGCAGCGAACCGAAGATACCCGGCACCGGGCCGAGCACGCCGGCCTCGGCGCAATTGCCGACGACGCCATCGGCGGTCGCCTCCGGCCACAGACAGCGCAGGCAGGCATGGCCGGCCTGCGGCTTGTAGACTTGCAGCTGCCCTTCATACTGATACACGCTGGCAAATACGGCGGGCTTGCGGGCCAGAACCGCCGCGTCGGTGATGAGAAATTTCGTGCGGAAATTGTCGCTGCAATCGACGACGACATCGCAGCCGCTGATTAGCTCGAGCGCATTGTCGGCGGTCAATCGCACGGCATGGGCCTGGACATGCACGCCGGGATTGATCTTCAATACGGCGTCCCGCGCCAATTCCGCTTTGGATTTGCCGACATCGGTCAATGCAAAGATCGGTTGGCGATGCAAATTGCTGGCATCGAGCGTATCTGCATCGACGAGGCCCAAGTAGCCCACGCCTGCACCCGCCAGGTATTGCAGCACCGGGCTGCCGAGGCCGCCCGCACCAACGACGAGCACGCGACTGCGTCCGAGCGCCGCCTGGCCGGCTGCGCCGATTTCCTTGAGCAGCAATTGTCTCGAGTAATCCGGCTGCATCGCGCTACTCAGGAGCGGACAGAGCGGGCTCGTCATGGCGTACGTGATCATGGGAGTGATTGGGCGCCGCCGCACAGCGCTCGCAGTTCACCCAACCGGAGTCCCCATTCCGGTAGTGTTCCTTCTTCCAAATCGGTACGCGGTGCTTCACTTCGTCGATAATGAAGCGACAGGCGTCGAATGCCTCGCCCCGATGCGCCGAGCTGACTCCGACCCATACGGCCATTTCCCCCAAGTTCAACCCGCCGACTCGATGGATGCACAGGGCGTGTTTGACGGGAAATCGCTTCAATGCCTCGGTTACGATCCGATCGCCCTCCGTTACCGCAAGTTCTTGAAAGGCTTCATATTCCAAATGAGTGACCCGCTGGCCCTCATTGTGATCGCGCACCCAGCCTTCGAAGCTCGCGTAGCCGCCCGCGCCAAGATCGAGTAATTCGCGCCGCGCGGAGCCGGTATCGATCGCCGCCTGGGTGAACCGGAAGCGCATTAGCCGCCCGCAACCGGAGGAATGAATACCACCGCATCGCCCGCCGCGAGCTTGCGCGACCAATCCGAGAACTCGCTGTTGACCGCTACTTTCAATTGTTCGCGCGCCAATGTGAAGCCGTAACGGGCATGCAACTCGGTATACAGGTCCGCCGGGGTGGCCGCCGTGGTTTCCACTATTTCCTCGGAGCGGCCCGCTTGCTCGCGCATCAGCGCGTAGTATCGGATGTTCAGCTGCATGGGATCGGTGTGATACGCGTTCTCGAGCGCAACCAGCGCATCCGCGTATTCCTCGGGTGTATTGACGTTGTCGAGCGCACGCTTGTCAAGCGGATCGAGCAATATCGCGGCATGGCGGATTAAAAACTTGCGTGGACAATGGCCGCCGCCGGCCTGGTAGGCCGCGAGCGCCGGGCCTGCCGCCGGTTCCCACACCCCGCACAACGGTTCGGGCAGGCCGTCGTGCGCGCTGCGGTACGCGGTCGCAAGTGCGGCGGGATTTCGCTCGGCCAGCAGATGCTCGAGCACCGCGTCCGACAGAAACGGCAAATCGCAGGCGAGCACCAACCAGGCGGCGTGCGGAAACGCCGCCAAAGCCGACCGTATCCCGACGATGGGCCCGTCGCCGTCAACGGAGTCGACGATCAAGGGTTTGTGCGCGCGCGCCGAATCATGCGTTTGATTCGCGCGCACCGACACGAACACCTTCGCTACCTGCCTGCCGGCCATATCGAAGGCACGATCCAGCTGGCTCTGGCCCCGGTACTGCAGAGCCGCTTTGTCGCTGTGCATGCGCGAACTCAATCCTCCTGCGAGGATCAGGCCGTACACGGGCGCCGTGCTCATGGCGTCGCCTTGGCGTATGTGCTTTTGCCGCCGTCCTTTGCCAGCAGGCGAGTGTCGCCGATGACGATGTCGTGAGACAGCGCTTTGCACATATCGTAAACGGTTAGCGCGGCAATACTGGCGCCGGTGAGCGCTTCCATCTCGACGCCCGTCTTGTGATGCACGGTCACCGTGCAGCGAATCACAGCGGAGTCGTCCACGAGCTCGATCGCGATGTCGCAGCTCTCAAGCCCCAGCAGGTGGCAAAACGGGATCAACTCGTGCGTGCGTTTGGCGCCCATGACTCCCGCCACGATCGCGGTATCGAATATCGGACCTTTTGGCGAGCGAAATCCACTGTCGCGCAGCGCCGCAGCGACGCCGGGTGGAAACAGCACTCGCGTTTCGGCCACCGCGGTACGCTTGCTCGCCGTTTTGTCGCTGACATCGACCATGGTCGGGCGGCGATTCGAATCCAAATGAGAAAATGGCATCGCCGTTCAGCCGCCGATGTAATACATTTCAATTTTCTTAGGCAACGGTTCGCCGCGGCGCAATTCATCGCGAAGCTCGCTGTACCGATCCGTGCGCGCGCCCCAAGTGCCGCGAATCAATTGCAGTAAGTCGGCGTCGCCGGCGCCGGCGCGAAGCGGTGCGCGCAAATCCAATCCTTGGGTCGCAAACAAGCAGGTATAGAACTTGCCCTCCGAGGACAGACGCGCGCGGCTGCATGCGCCGCAGAATGGCTGCGATACCGATGATATAAAGCCGACTTCGCCGGCTCCATCGTCAAAGCGCCAACGCTGAGCGACTTCACCGCGATAGTTCTGCGAGACGGGGTGCATGGGCCACTTTGCGGCGATGCGTGCGGCGAGTTCGCGGGACGGCACCACCAATTCCGGCCGCCACGCGTTTCGATTGCCGACGTCCATGAATTCGATGAAGCGCACTATCACCGGGGAACCACGGAAATGATCGACCAGCTCGAGCGCGGTATGGTCGTTGACGCCGCGCTCAATGACCGCATTAATCTTGATCGGCGCGAGGCCGGCAGCGATGGCTGCCTCGATTCCGCTTAAGACCTGATCGACAGCCGCGAAACCACCGCTCATTCGGGTGAATATCTCCTTGTCCAAAGTATCCAAACTCACGGTGACGCGCTTCAACCCATTGGCATGCAAATCAACCGCGTGCTGCCCGAGCAGTACGCCGTTCGTGGTCAGCGCGATGTCGTCAATGCCCGAAATGGCGGATAGATCGCCCACGAGATCGGCCAAGTTGGCGCGCAACAAGGGCTCGCCGCCGGTGAGACGCACCTTGCGCACGCCGAGCCCCGCGAACAGCCGCGAGAGCCGCACGATCTCGTCGAATGACAACCGCTCCTGCGATTTCAAGAAGCGATAGTGCTCGTGGAATTGCTCCTTCGGCATGCAATAAGGGCAGCGGAAGTTGCAGCGATCCATGACCGAGATACGCAAATCGTGCAGCGGCCGACCGAGTCGATCAAGCGGATTGGCGGGGCCGCGGATGTCGTGAACGGTAGAACTCATAGCCCATCAGGTTACCAGCGGTAGACGCTGGTGACGAAGCCTTTTGGGTACGTATTGGGCCCCGGCGGGAGTTCGACGAAACCATCGGTTCCCGCCAGGCTCAGGAAGTCTCCTGATCCGTTGGGCGGCCGCGGAGCGGCCCAGGGACGGCCCCAATCGCCGTGTTCGATGGCAACAGGCAAGAAATACGTCAGCGCATGCTGGAATGTGACCGGGGCCGCCAGCGCGAGACGCTCCGGTTGTCCGCGCTTGGTGCCCATGGCTTCGGCGATGGCGGGAATGACATAACGGATTAGGCACACCAGTGTGGAGACCGGATTGCCCGGGAGCCCAAATACCGCTTGGCCCTGCGGGCCGATGCCAAACCACATGGGCCTACCAGGCCTTTGAGCGATGTTGTGAAATACTTGTTGCACGCCAAGCTGCATCAGCACTTTGGGGACCAGATCAAATCTGCCCATAGACACCCCGCCGCTCAGCACCACGACCTCGTGGGTTGTGAGATGCAGCGCCAGCCGCTCGCGTAGCAGATTCTCGTCATCCGGCACATGGTCGTCGCCGATACGGCCAAATCCTCGCTTACGCAGCGTGGCCGCGACCGCGTAGGCATTGGAACGGCGCACTTGGAAGTCGGCAATGGGGTCACCCGGTTCGATGAGCTCATCGCCGGTCGAGACGACTATCACCGCCGGTTGACTGCTGACACGCACTCGCGCCATGCCCGCGGAGGCCGCGACGGCGATTTCCGGTGCGCGCAGCAGCGTTCCGGTCTCCAGCAATAGCGCGCCTTGTCGGCTGTCGCTGCCGCGGCGATGCACGTTGTGGTACGGGGCGGTCACCACCGCGGTCCTCAACGATGCGAAGCCGCCGGCAACGTCGAGCTGTTCGACGGGGATCACGCAATCGCTCCCCGAAGGCAGAATCGCGCCAGTCATCACTTCGATCGCGTTGTCGCCGTGAGTCAGCTTGAGCGCCGGCGAGCCTGCACCTTGAGTTGCCTGAATGCGAAAGCGCTTCAGACCGCGACGCAGAGCCTCGCTGTCCACCGCGATTCCGTCCATGGTGACGCGATCGAACGGTGGTTGATCACGCTCCGCGTAAATATTTTCGCGCAGTGTCCCACCGACGCACTGCGTCAGCGGCAGTGATTCGATCGGCAAACACGTTAGCCGAGAGTTGATTGCCTCTTCGGCCAGACGCGGCGTGAGGAGCGTTCCAGCCTGCATGCATTGAAGGACGCGGCGGATCGCACATCCGCCGCGCTCAAATTTACTGCTTCTGTTGCTTAGCTTTAAAAATCTTCAACTGCTCATTGAAGCGCCCAACAACCGCTTGCAGCTCGTCGACGGCGGCGTTGTTCTTCTGGTCCATGATCCTTAGCTGTTCGTCCGACTTTTTCTTCTCGTCAGGCGTCAGCTTGGCAGGATCCTTGGGCGCAGCAGCATCCCTCTCGAGCTTCAGACAATCCAAGTAGGCGTTCATTTCACCGTTGTAGCGATCGAAGTCATGCTTAGCGGCGATCATTTGGTCGCGCGTCGCAGTATTGCCGTCAGGAGGCGCATCCGGGGAGCGCGGATAGGAGCAAGTCGCGTGCGCCTGGGCAGCCGTTCCCAGTGCTAAAACCAATATGAGCGGTATCCAAGCCTTCATCGTGAGTCCTCTAGTTATCGGAATGAATTTGTTATTCGGGCCAAGGAGATCTTACGGCCAAGGGCTTAAGGCTGCCAGCGTTCCACAGGTTAGCCGTAAGTATATGATTTCATATCTGTAATTGGAGCTACTTCGGTGTGGCTAAGTTCCCGCATCGGACCGCCGATTGCCTCATTCGGGCTTTTTGAACTAAACCCAGGGCGTGTTCGCGGGCGCCGGCGCTTGCGAATCCTGAAGTCTGTACAGTTGCGCCATACGGGGAGTAAACGTTGGCTTGCAGGAGGATTCCGTGAGGTTGATCGCGCGCCACGCTAGCATGGTAACCGCCGGACTCGCGGCGGTTCGCGTGGATGCGGCTTTCTTCCTTCTAGCTCGTTTCCAACGCGATTCTGACATTTCCCGCCGACGCAACTCCCTGCTCCGGTAGTCATCGGGTCAGCAAATCGCCCTCAGGCCACGCCCCAAGATAAGGGGAGAAGGCACGCGAGGCACCCTCTCCCCACAAACATAACCGATGCCTCAAGCGGCCAGCACCTCCTCCGCGAGGTCCCAGAGCCGACTGTTGATCCGCAGGTCCTCGCGAATCGAAGTGATGCGGCGCGTCCGTGACCGTCGCCCGCTGGCGGCCAAACGCATCAGGCCGCCTCGCAGGATGTTCTCCTGGATTTATGTTGTGATGGCGGTTATGTGGAGAACACTGCAGCAGCACGGCCAGATCCGCTTTCACGCAGCCGTCACCTCCGCATAACTTGGGGCAGATTCCGGGGATGGGTGAGTAGTGCAGGTGGGTTCCCGTGCTCCTCCAGGCAGCGGTTCGCTAAGTGCCCCATCTCACCACTCGTGAGCGTCCGCTATCTGGCACCCAATCAGATCGCACGCTTCGCCTGTGTCCGCAAAGCCTGCTTGAGAGCCCAAGGTTAGTTCCTGCAACAGTGGCGGTTGCCTCTGCTAGGATTAGGAGGATTGGAAGCGTCAGTCGAGCAAAATTGGCAATGGTGGGCACAACATTGATAAAGGCACTTCAAGGCGTTCCTATACTGGTTTTACTGCTGATAGCAACCACGCTGGAAGCAAGCGGCGACGCCATCGTCCGAATGGCGATCTACAATCACGTCGGTTTTATTCGTATAGGGCTGTTTCTCATTGGCGCCACGCTGCTGTTGGGCTATGGATCGTTTCTCAACGTGGCGCCGCTCGACTTTGGGCGTGTGGTCGGGCTCTACATTGCGACGCTATTTGTGGTCTGGCAGGTCATTAACGCCATCGCCTTCCGATCGTTCCCGACGATGCCAATCTTGGTCGGTGGCGCCTTGGTGATCGCTGGAGGTGCAATTGTCAGTTTTTGGAAGCCCGCTTAGGAAAATTCAAAATACCCCACTACCGATCGGCGATCACGGACAAAAGAGCTGGCTTAATCGTGACACTTTTCTTCGTTCCTGATTTGACCCCACCAACCGCATCGGGCCGAGGTCTAGGCTCACCCGAGATGCGACGGCGGACGTGATGGACGGCGAGGAGAGCCGACAATTGCCGCTGGCGCAGCTCTCCCTCCTGGCGCTCGGCCTAGGCGTCGTCACTGGCCTTGGTGCCGTGGCTTTTCGGGATCTGATCGGCCTGATTCACAACCTACTGTTCACCGGTCACGCGCTGGTCCAATACGACGCCAACATCTTTACCGCACCCTCGCCGTGGGGGCCGCTGGTGATTCTAGTCCCTGTGCTAGGCGCCGTCGGCGTGACCTTTCTGGTGACTAATTTCGCGCCTGAGGCCAAGGGCCACGGGGTCCCCGAGGTGATGGACGCAATCTATTACAAGGGCGGGGTGATCCGGCCCGTTGTGGCGTTGGTCAAATCTCTTGCGTCGGCCCTCGCGATTGGCAGCGGTTCATCAGTCGGGCGGGAAGGGCCAATCATCCAGATCGGCTCGGCGCTCGGCTCGACGCTGGGGCAGATCGTCCGTCTGCCATCGGGCCAGCGGATCGCGCTCGTCGCTGCGGGTGCA
Source organism: Gammaproteobacteria bacterium (assembly GCA_003132425.1). Classification (GTDB taxonomy): domain Bacteria; phylum Pseudomonadota; class Gammaproteobacteria; order Steroidobacterales; family Steroidobacteraceae; genus Bog-1198. The sequence goes on from PKXS01000043.1 coordinate 92,128, forward strand.
GGCGCAGGCATCGCGTCCACCTTCAATACTCCAATCGGTGGCGTGATGTTCGCTATCGAGCTGATGATGCCCGAGGTGAGCGTAGCGACGTTCCTTCCAGTCGCGATCGCGACGGGGACTGCAACGTTCGTGGGTCGCTGGTTCTTCGGCGATATGCCCGCCTTCCACGTGCCCTCGCTTCAGGCCATGGCGGTCGATCCGAGTGCTCTTATCGTGCTTGCCCTGTTCGCTGTGCTGGGCGCTCTCACTGGCGTCGCCGCAGGAGGTTTCACCCAAGGACTGTATTTGCTCGAAGATATCTTCGATCGGATCAGGTCTCGCTATCTACGGCACATGCTGGGCATGCTGATTCTTGGTGCGCTGATGTACCTGCTCTTACGCACCCTGGGTCAATACTACGTCGATGGCGTCGGCTACGCGACCGTTCAGGCGGTGTTAGTAGGGCAGATCTCGTCATTCTGGCTGCTGGGGCTATTAGCCGTCTGCAAGGCCTTGGCGACCTCGCTCAGTCTGGGCTCGGGCTCATCGGGCGGCATCTTTTCGCCATCGCTGTTCATAGGCGCGACCCTTGGGGGCGGCTTTGCGGCCCTGCTGAACGCGGCCGGCCTTCCGATTCAGCTGAGCGTCCCTGCTTTCGCCATGGTCGGCATGGGAGCGATGGTGGGTGGCGGAACGGGCGCGGTGATGACCGCCGTCACAATGATCTTCGAGATGACGCGCGACTACAGCATCGTGATGCCGATGATCGTAGCGGTAGCGATGAGCATCGGCGCGCGCCGGATGCTCTCTCGCGAGACCATCTACACCTTGAAGCTTGTGCGACGCGGCCGAGCCATTCCAAAGGCGCGGCACGCCAATATGTTCCTCGTCCGCTCCGCACGCGAAGTGATGGACGCCGATATCCAGGTCTTACCGGCGGACGCGAGTTTCGATGACTATCTGCGTCAGCCCGAGCACGCCGGACGCCTGCGCCACGTCGTGGTCACCGACAAGGGTCACATCTACGGGGTGATCCGCGTCAATACAGGCCTCCGCCGAGGGTTGGAGGGCGCCCACACCGGGGTGAGCCTAGGCGATGTCGCGAGCCGCAATTTCACCGTGGTGGGCGAGGATGAGACCGCCTTCGACGTAATCCGGCGCATGTGGCGCCGGGGTGCCATCATGGCGGTAGTCGTACGTGGGCGCGGGGTCCCACGTGGAAGCGACGTTGCCGGCGTGATCACCAAGGAGCACGTCGCTGACTCGGTCGCGGACAGCGTCAAAGCCTACCCTGAATAGGCTCGCCTAGCCGCTCCATGCCGTGTTGACGAGATTCGATCAAAAACGTGCCGATATCTCTTTGAAACGCACTCGACCGATTGCAGCGCTGTCGCAGAGCGCACTTGACTGGCAACCGCGGCCGGCTGGCGTAGGCGCGAACGGCGGCTTCGGCGTGAGTAGTTGAGTCGTAGCAATGCTTGCTTCTGGCCGATCGCGACCGGAACCGGCGATGCCGTCAGGCCCTGCGCGGATCGGCGGCGCCGTCACGGCGTGCCCTAGCACAAGTTGGCTGCCTCGTGGCATTACAGGCGCCGAAGCCAGCGTGTCAGTTCCGTGCGGTGGAGCGCCATTCCGCCGGTCTTTGGCGCGCCGAGAACATCTGGAAACACCTGCGCCAACGCCTGGCGTTTAAGATCGAGATCGGCGCGTGCGTAGCGCATTGTCGTTTGAAGGCCGGAGTGACCCAGAAACTGGCTGATGGTCCCGAAGTCCACGCCAGACTTAAGTAGATGGATTGCCGTGGTGTGTCTCCTATATCTCGGCAGACATAGGAGGCACTATTTCTCGTGGCCAACTATGTCTAGTGGAGATGCTAAAACCCTTAAATTTACGGCAAACGCGTTTACCCGACCCGATATAGTCTTGGCTCCTTGCTTCCCAGATTGCTCTGGGAAAGGAGCCGCTCTTGAGATACCGCATCAACGAGCAGATGGTTCTACTGTGCATGCCGAAGCAAGGACCAGACGGTCCTATCGCGCCGTATCTGCATTCGTTTGCGCAGTCTCTGAGTGAACAGGGGTACGGGCGTTGTTATCTGCGCCGTCAGTTAATGCTCGGCGCTTGTTTCAGCCATTGGCTTAAGCGAAGACGTGTTCGATCTCGCTGGATCAAGTGAGCATGCCTCGCGATATTTGCGATATCGCCATCGTGATCGGCAGGCCAACGCAGGCGATTCGGCCGCCCTCGATCATGGGTGTTTTTGACTAAAACCGCGAAAAGTCAATTTTAGAACAGCTGCGCAACTACGCGAACGATGCCACTTAGCCGAGCCTCACGGCGGACGGAGAAGCCGTGGGATGCCAGTACATTCATTCCCCAGTCCTGTAAACCGGCATCCTTGATTGACCAGATTTGAGATCATATCGGCGGGCAAGCCGGACCAGGGAATTCTGGGAATATTTTCAAAACGACCAATGGATTGCTGCGTAACCAGCTGATCAGAATTGGACGCCGACGTATGGTCAATGTCCAACGCCGGTTCACACACTTGGATGATGGAAAGCACCATCCACGTACTTTCCAAACGATGCGTGCGGTCCAGGGCAACTACATCGGACCCATCCCGGTGGAACAATATGCCTATGACGTTCTTCCTCAGCTAGCTGCTCGCGCCGACGGCGGTCCTCCTCCGCTCGTTCCTCTTCTTGCCGAACAGCGCGCCGTTCGTCCTCTGCTTCGATACTGACCTTCAATGCCTTGAGGTATGTTGATGCCAACTCGAATCGGTCATGCGAGGGTGTTGGATAGCCCAGTCCCTGAGCGACGTCCGCGATAAAGTCGATGCAATTAGATTGGTCACGGCCAGAGATCCCCGTTCCGACCAGATTAAATTGCTTCAGATCCCAAACTTCCACTTTTTCTAGAACTGCCCTAACTTGCTCGTCCGTCACCGGCACCTTAACCGAAAGCTCGGTTTCTGACGGCCTCAGAAGAGATTTTTTTGTATTCGCTAGCATTGCAATCGTCATTAGCATTACAGCGATATTCCGGTTTAAGCATACCGGGCCCTTTAATCATCCCGACCCCGTCCTTAGGATAATAGCCATGTGCATCCTCTTTAGGACCATGGTCAGTTGGGTGCGAGATGATCATGAAAATATGACTTGCGGAAATGCAGTGTGCATTCGGGCCAACAAGATTGACGGGATTCAATTCGGTGCCTCGCGCAACCAACGTAATGATTGTCGTCGACGTTTCGGGCGCTGCAGAACAAGTCCGTGCAATGCACAGCATCAAACAGGCAGCGGTCGAAGCAAGCGTGACTAGACGCAAAGCAAAATACTCTCCCTGTTCGAATTTTGGATTTGGAATCCGCCTAGCCAACAATTGAGTCTACGCGTTCATAGGGGGCTGTTCCTATCTTGATAAAATATGTCATCAATATAGAGTAGCTGGCAGTCGCCGGACTCGTCTTGCGTCGGCGAGACTCCCCGCCGGCCTCGAATTGAGCCACATCACTAGGACATCCAAGAATTGACTGCACCGGCCGGTGTATCAACATCAGTGGGCCATTCTCGCGATCAGAACCGCGTTGGTGCCCCCGAAGGCAAACGAGTTCGACATTACGGCCCGCAAACGAGCGATGCGTGCGTGACCTGATACGTAATCGAGATCACATGAGGGATCCGCCGCGTCGAGATGCATTGTCGGTGGCACGATATTCCGCGTTAGACTCATTACCGCAACCACGAATTCCAGAGCTCCCGCCGCTCCGAGCAAGTGTCCATGCATCGACTTCGTGGAGCTCACTGGAATGGCGTGCGCGCGTTCAGCGAACACCACCTTGATCGCGGCTGTCTCCACCGCATCGTTTTGCAAGGTTGCAGTGCCGTGTGCATTGATGTAATCAATAGCCTCCGGTGCCAAGTTCGCCGCACGGAGCGCTGATTGCATAGCCTTTGCCTGTCCCTCGATGCTGGGTCGCGTGATATGGGCCACATCGCTGGCGAGGCCGTATCCCGCGAATTCCGCGTGAATGATCGCACTCCGGGCAAGTGCGTGATCCCACTCCTCAAGCACCACGAATGCAGCGCCTTCCCCAAGTACCAGGCCCGTCCGCGTAGCGGCAAAAGGGCGACAGGAAGTGGACGCGTCGTGCGCGTCTTCGGTCGCCAACGTCCGCATGGCATCCCAAGCACGCAGCACGCCGACGACCAAGGGCGCCTCAGCGCCACCGGCCAGCATCACGTCGCCGTCGCCATGCTGGATTCGCCGCGCCGCCTCGCCAAGCGCTACCGCTGAGGACGAACAGGCCGTCGAGTAGGTCAACATAGGCCCGTGAAGACCGTAATCAATGCCGATCCAAGCGGCCGGCGCGTTGGTCATCGCGTTGAGCACGCTATAAGGCTTGATCCGATCCGATTTCTGGGCGTACAGCGTGTGATATCCCTCCTCCGTCGTTTCAGCGCCTCCCATGCCCGTACCGACGAAAACGCCGCATCGCTCGCGCGTTTCAGCGGCGAAGTCCAATCGGGAGTCCACGATCGCTTGTTGAGCCGCCACCAAGGCCAACTGACTGACGCGATCGAGCAGGCGTAATCGGGGTGGCTCGAAGTAGTTCCTGCCGTCGAAGTTCGCTGACGCGCCGATGGGCGAGCGCAATCCCTGCGAGATCGAGGAAGGCAAGCGATGCACGCCCGAGCGTCCCGCGACGAGATTTCTCCAAAACTCTTCGACGGAATTGCCGAGAGGTGCGACGACACCCATGCCTGTCACCGCGACTCGCCGCAGTGTCATGTGTCGGTCGAAGCTTCCAATGAATTGAGATCGCGCATCGCAGGGTGCCTCGCGAGGAGGCTGTCGATATACCGAACGACGTCGCCTACGGTAAGTAGGTCGGTAGGTGTGTCGTCCGTGATTTTCACTTTGTATCGATCTTCGATCTTAAACATGAGCTCCAGCACGCTTAAGGAATCGAGCCGCAAGGTTTCCAGAGTAGCTTCGGGCATGATCTGCTCGCGGGCGACGCAATAATCGCGCGTTAAGATATCCACCAGTGTGTCCAATGTACTCATAGGATTCCTTCGAACAGGAGCGACTGAGCGACGGGCTTACTAGCCTTGCCGGCGAGGTGAGCTGCCGCGGTCAAAACCTGGGGACAATCCCCCAACAACCTTGTAACCGGCAGGCTCAGCACCGGGCGCATTGCGATGTGAGCGAAGATTGCCGCGAGGCGCAGCCGCAGTGCAAAGACGCTCCGCCAAGCAGAACGATACGCTCGATGAATCTCGAGCGCACGGGTCGCATCGATCGCGCGGGCAGGCTGCTTGATAAGGTAGCCGGCCAACAGAAAGGCGGATTGCAGTGCCATGGTAATGCCTTCGCCGATGAGAGGATGCGTCTCGCCGGCGGCGTTGCCGACGGAAAATAATCGGTCGGACTTCCTCAGCCGAATTTGAGGCCGAAGCGGTCCTATCGATAGCCAAGGCTCTGACCGCCGCGCGCCGGCTAGTATTTCCCTGACCCCGCGACAGGAAGCGCGCAAATACAGTTCGAACGCGGCCCCAGCGGAGGTGCCGGGTAGGTGACCGCGCCACCCCGCTAGGGTGTCGCGACGAATACAGCCCGCGAGCGTCAACCGTCGATCTTCCGCCATAACCAAGCCCCCATACCCACCCCGAAACGAAAGCACAGGCAATAGACCCTGCGGTATGGTTGCGTTAACAAAACTTGCTTTGAAGCCGAATAGGTCGGACCCACGCCGTGGCTTACGAGACGTAGGACGGGTACAAGCTTGAGGCCCCGTCTCCCAAGATCCATGCGCGTCTACGATGATCGGCACGCGCCGTATAACCGATTCGTGCAAGCGGCCCGGCTGCGCGTAATCTTGAGCACTCAGTTGGATGTCACACTCGAAATTTCCCAATTCTCCCCTTACCGATCGCACTCGGCCTGGCTGAATCAGAATAACGCCAAGCTCGATCGCCCGATTGACCAGAATCGCGTCCAGTTGATCGCGTCCCAGGGCTTGGCCGTATCGGTAAGGTCCGCCGGTACAAGGAGGCAAGTGGGCAATGAGGGTCGCAGCGCCGCTCATCCACCCAACTTGAGTCAATTCCGGCCCTGCTCGGTCCCGAACGGCGGTGGCGACGCCGAGCTGGTCGAGCAGCGCGAGAGCGGCGGCCGACAGGCATTCACCACAGACCTTCTGCCGCGGATAGCAGTTTTTTTCCACGAGAATCACGCGCCATCCGGCTAATTTGAGCAATATCGCCGTCGATGCGCCGGCCGGCCCGGCTCCAATGACCAAGACATCGGCATCGATGCCGTTACCCATGTGTTAGGCGCACGTTGTTTTGCGCCGCAATGAAGCCGTGAGAAAACGGCAGCACGCGAAATTCCTGAGTCCACCATGTCTTATCGGTGAATGGCCACGCAGCCGTGATCTCATCGTCAATAAAGCCCGCATCAACACTTTTGACCGCGTCTTCCCGGGTGACCGCGTTCGTTCCGAGGAGGCCAATCAATCGGCTGCCCACCTTTGCGAGCATTTCTCGTCGGGGTTCAATCGCAATGAATGCGCGGCTTTGCGAGACCACACCGCGCAGTAGCTCCCGCAATTCTGACTCCTTAAAATGATGGAGAAACAACGTGGCGACAGTTAGATCGTAGCGCTGGCGGGCGGATTGCCGCGCCCATATCAGGACATCCTCGCATACCGTAGTCACCTCCCATCCGTGCCTGCGATAACTTTCGACCGTTTCAGAGTTCACGATGCGTTGACGATCAAGGAGTGTGAGCTTCACGCCAGGCCAGCGAGGTCTTACCGCGGCCGCCAAGCGAAGCAATAAGCTCCCGTCGCCTGCGCCCAGTTCCAGGATGCTCTTTGGGTGTGCCGCGAGCCGAAGACGGGACAACGCATGGTTAAGTGCAGAAATTGACCGCATCGCGCGGTGCACACGCCGCAGGTCACGGCGCGACCGTCGTGCCTTCGGATCTTCGGGAGTAAGATTGTCGAGCACTTCCGGACGTACACATCGAGGACTCGTCATGGACAATGACTCACTCGACCGCCAGCAGCGCGCCGTGACACGTGAACCCCGCACCGAACGAGGACAGCCACCACCATCCACCCGGCGCGCGGTCGCGGAGTGCAGCCCCAAGTACAAAATAGACAAACGCACTGCTTAGGTTACCGTACCGGCGAAGCGCCTCTCGACTGTAACGCAGTGCTTCGGGAGACAGACCTAGATGCGCCTCGAGTGCGAGCAAGACATCGCGACCGCCAGCATGGAAAATCCACTCGCTGATCTGGCTTTGCCTAAGGTCGGCGCGCTGAAGAGTCTTAGTCAAGATGTCCGCCGCATGTTGTGCGGCGAGTCGCGGTACGGCACGGGTCAAAATGTTTCGCAGCATTCCGTCTTGATGCTCGAACCGAAGCGCAGCCCGCTCAGACGGATCGATAAATGAGGTGGTTTGCTTCCATTCGATTCGGCGGTGCGCCGCGAGCGGGCTGCGAGACAAGACAGCTGCTCCGGCCCCATCGCCGAATAGGCATGCGCTGATCAAAACGCCCGGATCATCGTCAAGGTACATCGCCGCACTGCAAACCTCGACGCAAATTGATAAGACGTGGTTACATTGCCCAGCGGCTAACAGAGCACTTGCGAGCTGCCAGTTGGGAAGTGCTCCGGCGCATCCTTGGCCGACCAAATCGAACGCAAGGATATCGTTTCGCAAGCCCAATTGCTCAATCACGTAACCGCTTAGTGCCGGACACAAATACCCCGTGCACGTAGTGACGATGACCGCGTCGATCTGATCCGCACAGACGCCGGCAGTACGCAATCCGGATAGAGCTGCGGCAGACGCCAGTGGCGGTGCATGGGCGGCAAAGCGGCGGTGCAAGACGTTTGGATCGATGGCGAAGACCTCATCGAGGGAATCAACGCTGAGCCACCGCTCCTCAATTCCATTATTCCGGGTTAGAACCAGTTTCGCGATCGCATGGGAGCGCGCGTCGAGACGCACAAACCAATCGGAGGCTCTGAACGCGTTCCAACACGCGTCCTTCGAGTAGCATTTCTCGGGAAGCGCAGTACCAATCGCATTTAGGAACATGTGCCCTTCTCGCTTATCCACGGACCGCTACAGAGCGCGCCGCGAGTTCAGGATATATCATCTCTCACAGGTGGGCGTGGACGAGATTGCTAGCGGGCGAGACTTAATAGAAAACGTTTGCCCCGCGAGGTATCACCGGACGCCATGATTAAAAGATGGATACCCAGCCCTCTACGGCATATTACCGTAGTGCGCTCGGTCCACCGGCGCATGCGCCGCGCATCGGCGCAAAGCCACTGGGTCGGCTTCAGTTATCAAGGTTAGCGCAGCGACGGGTCTAATGGGTGCGAGCTGAGCCGGTGGTCTCGACGTCGGCCGTGAGGTGCCACACGCTCTTGTAGAGCCCGAACCCTAGCACGAAGATCACGATACGCGATCGATCCAGCAGTACTTCGACCATAGGAACATCACGCATGCCGTGCGCTACACCGAGCGCAGTTCCAAGCGGTTTAAGAATTTCTGGAAAGATTGAGACACATCCCACCGAAGATTCCCTTCCTCGCACGCATCCCCCAAGGACTCGCGCGCGGATCCAATGGTCGTCTCAGTACCTTGGACATGAAGCGGCATGGAGGGCTTTTCCCGTGCGCGATTTGCGAACATGCGTGCGGCGCCGTAGTGAACCCGGTAAACTTCCGGGCGGTTGCGCCCGTAGCTCAGCTGGATAGAGCACTGCGCTTCGAACGCAGTGGTCGGCGGTTCGAATCCGTCCGGGCGCGCCAAAATTTTTGGGTCCGTTCCGGTCAGATGGCTGATGGCGCCATGCGCCTAAAACCCAATCCGTCGGTTAGCGTGCGAGGGCCGCGTCCACCATTCCGATGGTCCCCAACCATGTTTCCACCAATCGCGGCCATTGCGCGATCGGCAACTTGCTCGTCCGCAGGCTGAAGGCGTGGCCGCCTTGCGCGTACAGGTGCATTTCAGTGGGGACGCCGGCTTTCTGCAGCGCGACATAATAGGCGAGAGACTGCTCCACGCCGTCCACGTGGTCGTCCTCGGCTTGGAGTAGAAAGGTGGGTGGCGAGTCGGCGCGTACGCGGATGTCCGGGCGAAGGGTCAAATCCGTCTCCTCGCGGCTGGCCTGGTCCTCGTCCTCGTGCGCCCACAGGTGGCCGGGGTAGAGGGCGATGGCGAAGTCGGGGCGGCAGCTCAGCTGGTCGGCGGCATCCACCGGGGCATACGTCCGCTGCGCGAAATGCGTACTGACCGCGGCCACCAAGTGCCCGCCGGCAGAAAAACCGATCACGCCGACTTTGTGCGGATCGACATGCCACTGCGCCGCGTGCTGCCGCACCAGCCCCAACGTGCGCTGCGCGTCCTGCAGCGCCGTCTGCACCTTCGGGTATACGCGCCGTTGGTTCTCGTGGTCCCACCACGGACCCGAGCCCGGCACGCGGTACTTCAGTAGTACGCAGGTGATACCGCGTGATGTCAGCCAGTCGCAGATCTCCGTGCCCTCTCCACCCATGGCGAGAACCCGGTAACCCCCGCCGGGGAACACCACCATTGCCGCCCCGGTGTTGCGCCCCTTGGCCGCATACACCGTCATTGTCGACCGGCTGACATCGTAAGCCTCTCCGCCGGGATCGACAGACTCCGGTTTCGGGTCGGGTATCGCATCGGGTACCGCGCCTGGCCATATCGGCACTTGCGTATGTCCCGGAGAAGGCTGCCAGGAATCCGCCCGCGCACTTGCGCCGCCGGTCGCCGCCGCCACACACAGAGCAAAGATCAACGTCTGCATCACCATCTCCACTGCTGCGAACTTCGGATATCCACTTCAGCCGTCATCATACGTAGACTTCGCAGTGACACGCCCCTTGCGAGTCATCGATGAGCGCGTTGCGGCACCCTGGCGGAGGCCTTATTTAATCCGGATGCGTATCGCGTCTCGCCCTTGCATCCTCTGGCCCGGATCGTCCTTCAGGCCGTGGTCGGTATAGCTTGCGATGAGCACGAGCATTCCCTTGTCCTTCGACTCTCCGTCTTCCCTGTCCGAAACGTTGATTTCGTAACGTACCCGGGAGTTTTCCTCATAGGCGTCGTTCGCCTTGGGGCTGACGATCTTCACCGCGGGCGGATGATTCACCGGCTTTTCGCCGGGACCTGTGGATTCTTCCGGGCCCCGCGCACGGCAGCCATCGACAGCAATGCCAGAGCGGCTGCCATGAGAGCGCGAGTGCTCCTCGCGAAGCCGCACTCTTGCCGATGCTTCACCACCGCCGAGGGGATTTTGTTTGCGACTATCAAAGTGCGTCGATTTCGATGGCGACTCTGCGCCCCGAACGAAGACAGGACTCCATCCCGCGGCTTAGGGGGTCGGCGAAGGTCCCCGCAAAATAGATCCGCCCGTCAGGGCGCATCAGCCGCGGCCAGAACTTGTTCATCTCCCCGATCGGGTAGGCCAGCATTTCACAGGACGGCGCGTATCTGTCGCGGGTCCAATCGAAGGTCAGGGACTGGACGATGGTGTCGTGTTTGCCGGGATAGGCTTCGCGGAAGGCCGCCAAGCCGCGCTGCGCGGAGATACCCCCGGGAGCAAAGGCCTTCAACAGCACGCGGGTGGTCTGCACCTCGCTGGGCACCTGCCACACCGAGGATATATCGGGGTGCTCGAATTCCATGTTGATGCTCGCGAATCCGTCGTCGAGCCAGAACTTCGAGGCGGCCTCGAACACATAGAAGGGGTGCGAGGTGAAGCCCAGCTTGTCGACGATGTATTGCATGCCGGGCGATAGTGCGGGGCTGATGGGAATGGTCCTGAAGATCGACAGGGGCATGCAGTTGACGAGCACATCCGCGGACATTTCTCTCTCGTCCCCGTATCCGTAGGCGTTGTAGCGGATGCTGACGCCGGAATCGCTGCGCGTGACGGCCACGATGGGATGCTTGAGCTTGACGCGATCACCCAGGCGCGTGGCGAAGGCCGTGGGAAGCTGCTGATTGCCCCCTGTCAGGCGATAGGTGTCTCCTTCCGACCAAGGAATGCCGCGAAATCCCATCACAGCAAAGCGCCAAAGGGAAAATAGCGCGGATTCATCCTGCCCGCCCAGGAAGCGCAGCGCGGCCGCCGAGGCCCTCTGCCTTTCATAAAAGGCGGCCACGGAAATCTTGTCCAGTTCGTCATGGCCCACGCCGAGCGGGTGCGATTCGTCGGTGAATTTTCCGAGGTGGGATTGCAGATAGAGACGGGGCAGATCGTTCCACGAATTCGCGGACAGAAAGCGGGCCTCCGCGTCGTCGAAGCCCAGCTTCTTGAGCACGGTCCGGTCTGCCAGCATTTCCTCCGAGAAGAACTTGCCGTCGATCATCCGAAGGACATGTCCGCCGGGTACGGCCGTGGAGCCTTCCGCGTAGGGGTAGGGGACCACGCTGAGACCGAACTCGGCGATGTAGTCGAAAAATGCCTCATAGCCCGGCCGGGTGATGTGGTCCGCACCGAAGTCGGCATACAGGCCATCCGACAGGCCGTCGCGTCCCGTGAACACATGTCCGCCGTGCCTGCCGCTGGCTTCGAGCACGACGACTTCATGGCCTCTGCGCATCAGTTCGTAGGCGCAGCACAGACCGGAGATACCGGCGCCGGCCACGACGATTTTCTTGCGCGTGGAGGGGCTGCTCGGCGATGGATTCGCCGGCCCCGTCACGCCGGCCGACGATGCGTTCGCAACGGCCGACCCTGCCAGGTACAGTTCGACGCCGGCCGTCGCGGCGTTCCTTAAGAATTCTCTCCGGTTCACCTTAGTCATGCGACCTCGGCGAAGTTGCGGCGGACCGCATCAGCACTCATCGCGGGTCCGTGCCGATCGCGGCCCCTTCGTCGATTTTTTAAGGGCCGATCAGAATTGATACGACGCTCCGAGAGTGTAGGTTCTGCCGTAGGCGCTGTACCCGTAGCCCACGCCGCTCGAACTCTGGCCGACTTGTTGTCCGGGTGCCCAGGGCAGTAACGGGTTGCCGTTGAGGTAAGTGCGCGCAACCGAGTTCGTCAGATTCTTGCCCTCGACGTAGATTTGAAATTCCTTGTATATCTTGTAGTGCGCGCTGGCCGTCAGCCACTGGAACGGACTCGTGACCGCGGGCCAGCCCGGAACCTCGGTGCACTGCGAACACTCGGATTGAAAACTCGCGGCGTAGTCCCAGTTGACGTCGGCGCTGATGTGACCCTTGTCATACAGCAGTCCGGCCGAAAGGGTCATGGGCGGCACGGCGTTGATCGCACCGATGCTGTTGCCGTTCTGATCGTAGCTCTTGTTTTCGGTGCGCGTGTACTGAAAGTGGGCACCGAAGCCATTGTCCATGATGTGTTGCCACGCGAGCTCGACGCCATAGAAAGTGCTCTTGGCGCCATTGGCCGGCTCGGTGATGGTCCACAGGAAGGGCGTGCCCGGAATTTTGCCGCCGGGCGGTCCGCCGATATATTGCAGCGTGCCCAGATTGACGTTGGGTATGGTCTCCGTGTAAATGTCGTCGCGGATTTTCTTGCCGAACAGCGCGACCGTCAGTGCCGAATGCGGGTGGTAATACCACTCTGCGGAGAAGTCCACTTGAGTCGCTTTGATGGGCTTGAGGCCCGCCGTTCCCCCGTAAGCAAGTTGCGGTTGGCCGTTTTCGGCGTTGTTGCTGGAGGTCGGGGCGAGCTCGTCGAGGTCGGGGCGGGACATGGTCTCCGCCACCGCGGCTCGAAGCTGCACTCTGTCCGGCACCACCCAGTAATTGAAATTCGCGGACGGCAGCGGCAGGATGTAGTGGCCTTCCGTTACGGATTCCTGCCCCGTGGCATATTGCACATTCCACGTCTCTGTAGAGGAGTTGATGGAAGGTGTCCAAAGCGAGGTCGGCGCGGCTATGGCGGTTGAGGCGGTGGTGTTGGTGCGCACGACGCGCAGTCCTAAGTTTCCACCCCAGTTGTTGCCGGCGAAGGTCATTTCCCCGTACACCGAGAATGTCTTTTCCGTGACAACATACGAATTGTAGGGATTGGCCTGCGGCAGCGTTTCGCTGAAGTCGAAAGGCTGCGAACAGGGCAGGCTCGAGCAGAAGAACGGATTGGGTTTGCCGTTAAGGCCCTTCAAGAATGCCAGCAGCTGGCCGACGTTCAGTTGAGGCAGCGTGGTGGGATAGGATCCGCCGGCTCCTTGCATGAAATTCGGCACACTGACCATGGAAATCACAGGAAAACCCAGAGAACCAAAGGAGTACGGGTCGCACTGAACGGGACAGCCCGCCGTTTGATACAACGTGCCGTACTGGCCGGAGCCATTGGTCCAGTCGTTGCTGATGTCGGTGCGGCTCTTGTCGCGATTGCTGTAGCCGGCGCCGAACAGGATCTTGTCGAACCAGCCCGCCCCCACATCGAAGCTGCCGTCGAGTGTGAATCCCGTGACCTGGTCGTGAACCGAGTAGCCATTCAGCCCGTCGTAGTGGGTGGACCAGTAGTTGTTGTTGTTTAGAAATCCGGAGTTCATGAGCGAGGTGTATGAGCATGAACCCGGGTTGGTCGAACTGGCGGTGCCCTTGGGGCAGGCGGTCAGTCCAAGCTGACTCGGCGGTACCAGCACGTTGAAGTTCGGCAAGCTGTTGGGTACGTCCGAAAAGATCAGGGTATCCGGCGCGGTCGGTGTGTTCGTGACCAGGCCCGCGGTCACGAAGCTATCCTGGCCGCCCTCGGGCCGATTGGCCGTCGATCGATACCCATCCGCGGTGAAGCGCAACCGGTCGATCGGTTTCCACTCAACATTCAACCCGAACATCGTGGTGGTGACCACGCGATCCACGGTGTTATTCACCATTTCAGGCTGGAAATCGCTGACCGTGACACCGGTCACCACGCCGTTCTTGACCACCGGATTCGACCAGCTGGTGCCGATCGTATCCGGCGAAGCAAAGTAATAAGACTCGTTGTAGCCGACCTGCGGGTCGTCCAGGTGGGTCCACAAACCATCGGCGACTATCTTGAGCTCCGAACTGGGATGCCACTCGAGGCTGCCGGAGAGCGCATCGCGCTTCTTGTCATCGAAGATGGACCCGAAGGTAATGCAGCACGGCGTGGCGGCGAGCGGCGTCCCGTTCGGGTCGTCGAAGGGGTAGGTCGTCGGGCCGTAAATGTTCTGGTTGTAGGCATTGAGCGAATCGGTGCGGATCTTGATGTCCGAATGCACGGCACCGAGTAGAAAGCCCAATGTCCGGTCGTCGTTGGTGTCCGAGACGAAGGCGGAAAACTTGCTGCCTTTCAGGTCCGACATGTCGTTGTCGTTGCCCTCGGCATGCACCCCGCCGTGAAACCCGGGATTGTCGAACGCGCTGGCGGTACGCAGGTTCACGGTGCCGCCGATGCTGCCTTCGAGCGCCGATGCCTGTGTCGATTTCAGGACGTCGGCCCCCGAGATCACCTCCGAGGGCAAGACGTCGAAGGCCAGATCTCGGCCGTCGTCATCGGTGGCGAGAATGCGGTTGTTAAGCGTCGTGATGTTGTACTGGGGCCCCAGGCCCCTCACGTTCACACTGATTCCCTCACCCCCGGTGGTGCGGCTGATGGTGATGCCGGGCAGATGCTCCAGCGAGTCGGCGACGTCGGCGTCGGGGAATTTGCCGAGTTCCTCCGCATTGATCGAATCCAGGACGACTGAGGCGTCCCTCTTGATCTGGAGCGATTTCTCGAGGCTGGCGCGCATGCCGGTCACGACGATTTCTTGCAAATCCGGGGAATCGCTGGCGGTCGCTGCGGCGGTAGTGGCCGACGTGGCTGCATCGGCCGTCGCCGTGTTGGTGCTGTCCACGGCGAAAGCTGGGAAGTTCGAGCTCAGCGCGGCGGCGGCCACGAACAGAACAGAGCGCAGGCGCATCGTCGGCATAGCAATCCCCTTTTTTCTAAATTCTCTTTCTGCTTGGCCTTGCGTCGCGAACGTGGCACGCAGGGTCAGCGGTTCCGACGTTAAACGAAACTAATATAACTTTCAATAGTGGTTTTTATGAATACTTAGTTCGCGTGTCGGACAGAATAGCGACTCGACGATTGTTGTAGCGGCTGAGGCGAGCTCATAATTCTCGAACATTGAGACTTGTGAAACTGATATAGATATTTAATGAAACTAAATACAGGGAGTAATTGGGGGGTACGAAACATAAGGGCGAAGAAAGGAAGCATCGATTGATTCGCGATTGGCGCTGGCGGCACAGGTCCGCGCAGACTCGATCGGGTGTACCGCCGGAAGAAGCGACGACGCAACTGGCCGCCGCCCAGGGGGTGCGCCGTCAATGGCGAAGATCCTGACAGGCTGCAACTCGATGCTTAGCCGAAGCGGGAATCCCGAAAGCCAGCGAAACCTCTGCATCGAAGCACTGGATATCAGCGTCCGCAGTCGATAAAATGATATCTATTGAAATTTATGTAAGTTTCAAATATAACAAGTCACCGGGTGGCGCCCGGCTCCAACACCCTACAATGGCTCCGCCGCAGGAATTAAATTCAATGAGATCAAGAGCATGGTTGGCCTATGCGCTGGTGACGACGGGGTTTTGGGGAGTGTGGGGCGCGTTCACCGGTTTGCCTGCGAATCATGGATTTCCTGAAACGTTGATCTATGTGGTGTGGGCGCTGACCATGATTCCCCCTGCGTTGTACGGCTTGCGGCGAGTCGGCTGGCGCGTGCAGCACGATGCACGGTCGGTGTGCTACGGCGCCTTGATCGGGCTGCTGGGGGCGGGCGGCCAGATGTTGCTGTTCCATGCGGTGCGGACTGGACCCGCCTACCTGATCTTCCCGGTGATCTCGCTGTCGCCGGTGGTCACGGTGGCCCTGTCGTTGGTGTTGCTGCACGAACGGACCGGCAAGCTCGGCACGCTCGGTATCGTGCTGGCCTTGTGCTCGCTCCCGCTGTTCGATTACTCGGGGGGCAGGTCGGGCGGTGCTTATGGCGAATTATGGTTTCTGCCGGCACTGGGGGTGCTGGTGGCCTGGGGGTTGCAGGCCTTCTTCATGAAGCTGGCGAACGCGACCATGGATGCGGAGAGCATATTCTTCTACATGACGGTCAGCGGTCTGTTGCTGATTCCGGTGGCGCTCGCCATGACGGATTTTTCCGTGCCCATCAACTGGGGCGCGGACGGCCCCTACCTCGCGGCGGCCATCCAGATTCTCAATTCCATCGGCGCACTGACCTTGGTGTATGCCTTTCGTTACGGCAAGGCCATCGTGGTCTCGCCGCTGACCAACGCGGGCGCTCCCCTGATCACCGCCGTGCTGTCGATACTGTTGCTGGGCACCGCGCCCACGGCAACTAAACTGGCCGGCATCGCCTTGGCGCTCGTGGCCGCCGTGTTCCTGGCCATCGAGCCCGAGCCTAGCGCGGCCGCCACGGCAGCGGCGCATACGGAGACCCTCAAGGAGTACGGTCGATCATGATTATCCGGCAAGACACGAGCAATATTATCCGGCGAGACACGAGCAATCGGCGCGAGCGCATCGTCGCTCTGCTGCGTGAACAGGGCAGCGTGCAAATCCCGGCGCTCGCGGAACGATTTCGCGTCTCCACGCAGACTCTGCGCAAGGATCTGAATTTTCTCGACGACAAGGGCATCTGCACGCGCTCGTCGGGCGGCGCCATTCTCAGGCGCAGCGGACCATCGCCCACCGAGGAGGCGATCGACGTCAAACGCACGCTGTTCGCCGAGGAAAAAATCCGCATCGGTCGGGCGGCCGCCGCCTTAATCAAGAACGACGAGTCGGTGTTGATCGATTCCGGCACCACGGCGCTGCAGGTCGCGCGGCATATCGAGGCATCCGCGTCGCTGGCGGTGGTCACCAGCGATGTGGGCGTCATGAATGAAATGGTGGCGCGGGAAAAGGTGCACCTGGTGTTTCTCGGCGGCACGCTGCGGCGCAAGAACCTGTCTTTCTACGGCACGCAGACCGAACGGGCGCTGCAGGACCTGCATGTCGACAAGCTGTTCTTGGCCGCCGACGGCTTCGATATCGAGAAGGGCCTCACCACGCATTTCGAGCCCGAGGCGCTGCTGAATCGCCTGATGTGCAAGGCGGCCTCCGAAATCATCATGGTCGCGGATTCTTCCAAGTTCGGCCGGATTTGCCTGCACAAGATCATCGAGTCGCAGGGGATCGCCAAAGTGGTGACCGATACCGGGATTCCGGATGCAACCCGCGAAGCGCTGCTGCGGATCGGCGTCGAGGTCATCATCGCGTGAAGGCCATTCAAGCAATCATTGCGCAACACAAGGCGGGGCGTTCGGTCGGCATTTACTCGGCGTGCTCGGCGCATCCTCTGGTGATCGAGGCCGCGCTGAATTACGCGCGGCGGCGATCCGCGCCGGTCTTGATCGAAGCCACCTCCAACCAGGTCAATCAGGACGGCGGCTACACGGGCATGCGCCCTGCGGATTTCAATCGATTCGTGCTTAAGATCGCGGCGCGCGTCGGCACGCCGCCTTCGCAGGTGCTGCTGGGCGGGGATCACCTCGGGCCCAATTGCTGGCAGGACTTGCCGGCGGAGTCGGCGATGGCCAAGTCCGAGCAGCTCATCGCCGACTATGTGGCCGCGGGCTTTCGCAAGATTCACCTGGATTGCTCCATGTCCTGTGCGGGCGATCCGACGCCTCTTTGCGACACGGCAGTGGCCGCGCGCGCGGTGCGCCTGTGCGCGGTGGCCGAGCGTACCTGGGAGCGCGTCGGGGGAGAGGCGCCGGTGTACGTGGTGGGCACCGAAGTGCCCGTTCCGGGCGGCGCGCAAGAGGAGCTCGCCGAATTGGCGTTGACCGATGCCGCGGCCGCGACCGCGACCATCGATGCACATCGGGACGCCTTCCAATTGGCGGGATTGCAGCAGGTGTGGCCGCGCGTCATCGGCCTGGTAGTGCAACCGGGCGTCGAGTTCGATCATGACAAGGTCATCGACTTCCGCGCCTCGCGGGCCGGTGCACTCGCTGCTGTGGCCGACGCGCAGCCCCACCTGGTCTATGAAGCGCACTCGACCGACTATCAGACGCCGGCCAATCTGCGCGCTCTGGTGCAAAACCACTTTGCGATCCTGAAGGTCGGGCCCGGTCTGACTTTCGCCATGCGCGAGGCGCTTTGGGCGTTGGACGACATCGAGCGCGAGTGGCTGGGAGCGCATCGCTACTCCGGGCTGCGCAAGACCGTGCAAAAAGCCATGACGGCGGCTCCGCAATTCTGGAACAAATACTACCTGTCCGAGGGCCGCCAGCTCGAGCTGGACCAACAGTACAGCCGCAGCGATCGAATCCGTTACTACTGGCCCGTGCCCGAGGTCGACTCGGCATTGCAGCGCCTGCTCGCGAACCTTGAAGCAAACCCGCCGCCGCTCACCCTCTTGAGCCAGTACTTGCCGCTGCAATACCAAGCCATCCGTGACGGCCGGCTTTCCCTAAGCGCCCGCGAGCTGGTGCTGCATGCCGTCCAGCAGGTGCTGCAACAGTACGCGGAGGCCTGCACCGACCATGCGCGCTGACATGAGGACCTATCTGCAACTGGACGAGACTTCGCTGAGCCGCGCCGGTGCGCTGTGGACCGCTCGCGAGATCGAACAGCAGCCGGCGAGCTGGTTGCGCACGCAGGAGTTGGTGCGCCAGCATGCCGCGCCGATTGCCCGCTTCCTCGCTCCCCTGCTGGACAAGCTCGATCTGCGCATCATTCTCACCGGGGCGGGCAGCTCGGCCTTCATCGGCGAATGTCTCGCGCCGCTGCTGCTGCAGAGGCTGGGCCGCCGTGTGGAGGCCATCGCCACCACGGATTTGCTGTCCGGTCCCGCGCTGTATTTCCAAAAGGACGTGCCGACGCTTCTCGTTTCCTTCGGCCGCTCGGGCAGCAGCCCGGAAAGCGTTGCGGTGGTCGATCTGGCGGATCGATCGCTGCGCGAGTGCCATCAGCTGGTGTTCACCTGCAACGCGCAGGGCACGCTCTACCAACGCTGCCGCGAGCGGCGCAACGGCCTGGCGATTCTGCTGCCGCCGGAAACGCACGACCAAAGCTTTGCGATGACTTCCAGTTTCACGGCCATGATGCTGGCGGCCTCTCTGGTGTTCAACGCCGCCACGGATGGAAATGCCGGCGTGGCCACCATCGCGCGGGCCACGCGGGAGCTTCTCGAGCGACACAATGACCGGCTGCGGGATCTGGCCGCCGAGAGCTACTCGCGGGTGGTGTACCTGGGGAGCAACGGCTTCAAGTCGCTGGCGCGCGAAGCCGCACTCAAATTATTGGAGTTGACGGACGGAAGAATCGTCGCAGCCTTCGATTCGCCGCTCGGCTTTCGCCATGGGCCGAAGACCATTGTGACGCGCGACACGCTGTTGTTCGTGTTCGTCTCCAACGACCCCTACACGCGCCGCTACGATCTCGATCTGTTGCGCGAGCTGCGCTCGGAGGGGCTGGCGGGGCGGCTGATCGCCATCACGGCGCGCGCGCAGGACGCCGTCGCCGAGGGCGAGTACCTGCACGTGCCGCATGCGGCCGAGGCCGCCGATGGGGATCTGTATTATCCGTACATCGTCTGCGGCCAGCTCTACGCCTTTCATCGATCGCTGTCATTGGGCAACAAACCCGATCAACCGAGCAATTCGGGTACGGTCAGCCGCGTGGTACGCGGTGTGACGATTCATTCGCTGTGACCGAAGGCGCTGCCCTGTATCTCGGCGTCGACGGCGGCGGGACCAAGACGGCACTGGTGCTCATCGATTCCGACGGCGCCATCAGAGCGACGCATGTGGCGCCGGGTGCTTACTACCTCACCATCGGGCTGGACACGCTCGGCACTGTGCTCGCCGACGCCGTGGGCAGCGTGCTGGCCAAGGCGGCGCTGCGCGTTGCGGATGTAGCTTTTGCTTTTTTCGGGCTGCCCGCCTATGGCGAGGATAGTGCTCTGATCGGTGCATTGAGCCGGCTTCCCGAGCGATGCCTGCCGGCCGGCCGGTATTTGTGCGGTAACGACATGATTTGCGGCTGGGCGGGCTCGCTGCTCTGCGGCGATGGGATCAGCATCGTCGCCGGCACGGGCTCCATCTGCTACGGCGAGCGCCACGGCGCCATTGCGCGCAGCGGCGGCTGGGGCGAATTGTTCAGCGACGAGGGCTCCGCGTACTGGATCGCGTGCCGCGGCTTGAATTTATTCTCGCGCATGAGCGATGGCCGAGCGGCGCGGGGACCGTTGTATGAGATCGTCAGGCAGTCGCTCGGCATCGCCGAAGATCTCGATGTGTGCGCGCATGTCTTTACCCGGCTGGGGGGCGATCGAGCGCGCATTGCGCAATTGTGCCAGTGGGTGACGCAGGCCGCTCGGGCCGGCGACGAATCGGCGCTGGACATCGTGCGGCAGGCCGCCGCGGAACTTGCGCTCATGGTCGATGCGACCCGGCGACACTTGGGATTCAGCGCCGCCGAGCCGGTGGCGGTTTCCTATTCAGGCGGCGTCTTCGACAACGTCGGCGCGCTGCTATTGGATCCTTTCACCGCGTCGCTGCAGGCGCATCGGTCCGGCTACCGGGTCAGCGAACCGGTGCTGCCGCCGGCCATCGGCGCCGCGCTGTATGCGGCGAAGCGCAACGGCCGGCCCCTGTCGGATGCGGCGATCGAGCGCCTGCGCGCGCACAGCGATGCATGGCGACGCGAGCTTGAATCATGAGGGACATTGGAATCATGAAGAACCTGCCGTTGCGCCGCTTCTTGGTTTGCGGCTGGCTGGCGCTCGCCGCCGCCTGCAGTACCACGCCGCGCACCTTCACGGCGGAGGATTTCGCCAAGGTGGACAAGATCGATGTCCACGTGCATATCAACACTCCCGGCTCGGCGTTGATCGATCAGGCCGAGACCGATCATTTCCGTCTCCTGACCATCAATGTCGATTATCCCGACTTTCCGCCGATCGCCGAGCAAGCGCGAATCGCGCGGGAGCTGGTCGCGCGCCATCCAGGGGTGCTGGCGTACGCGGCCACCTTCTCCATGAACGGCTGGGATAAGCCGGATTGGCAGCAGCACGTGATCCAGGAGCTCGATGCCGCGTTCGCAGACGGCGCCGTCGCCGTGAAAGTGTGGAAGAACATCGGAATGAGTTTTCGCGATGCCAACGGGCGCCTGGTCATGATCGACGACCCGAAATTCGATCCGGTGTTCGATTTCATTCGCGAGCGGCACAAGATCCTGATCGGACATCAGGGAGAGCCGCTCAATTGCTGGCTCCCCATTGCCGACATGACCGTGAACAACGACAAGGAATACTTCAAGGAACATCCGCAGTACCACATGTATCTGCATCCGGAGATGCCGTCCTACGAGCAGCAGATGGCGGCGCGCGACCGAATGTTGGACCGAAACCCTCAGTTGAAATTCGATGGCGCCCACATGGCCAGCCTGGAATGGAGCGTGGACAGACTGGCGGCTTTCCTCGACCGCTATCCGAACACCGTGGTCGACTTGGCGGCGCGCCTGGGGCAGGTGGAATTTCAATCCAACCAAGATCTCGCCAAGGTGCGCCGGTTCTTCATTCGTTACCAGGATCGCCTGCTCTACGGCACCGACCTGTCGCAGGATCCCGGTGACGATCCGCAGGAAGTGCGCCGCGACGCTCACGCGGCGTGGCTGCACGATTGGCAGTATTTGGCCACCGGCCTGACCTTCCGCGTTCCCGAATTGGATGCGCCGGTGCATGGCTTGAGTCTGCCTGAGAGCGTGGTGCGCAAGATTTATAGCGGCAACGCCGAGCGCTGGTTCGGCAATCCCTGGCATGCCCCGGAACTGCATTCGCAGGAGTCGAAATGAATCATTGGTTGAAATCCTGTGGTTGCGCCGTCCTCGCGGCCGGGGCGTCGGTTTGCTGGGACGCGGCGCCGGCGAAGACCGCGGCACCTTCGACGCCGCACGGGGTGCACGTGCTGGGCTCGATACAGGGAATGGACATGGCGGTGACCGTCGACTCCGACGGGAGCTACTCCATCGCCTCACCCGGCATTCCCGGTGCGGTGATTCGCTCGGACGTCGAGGCAGTGGTGGACTCTCGCGTCCTGCGATCCTTCGCGTACCCACAGCACCGGGTGGCGCAATCGGAGTTTCGTGACGAATTCGGCACGGGATCGACCCTGACGGTCATTCACACCGGTCTTCCCGGCACGCCGGATCTCGTGTGTACCGTGCGGCTGTTTCGCGATCGATCGTGGGGTGAAATCGAAGTCAAGGTGCAGAACGGCACGGATCGAGCGATCTCCGTCGCGTCGATCCGCGCGGTTCATGCGACGGAGGCTCCGGTCATCAATCTGAACGGGCCGGCTGCCGCCGATCGTATTCTTTCCGACAGCTACAGCGAGGATAGGCCGCAGCTCGCGATTCGTGATCTCGGCGATGCCCAGAAGGGCATGCACCGCGCCGTGGGAAGCCAGCTCATCTACAATCGCCGCAGCGGCGAGAGCCTGTTTCTCGGTGCGCTCACCTCCGATCGGCTGCTGACGATCTTTCATCTGACAGAGCACAGCGCGGGCGGCAACGCGTCCATCGTCGCCTACGACGCCGTGGCCACGGGCACGACCGAAATCATGAAGGGCGAGTCGCTTAAGGACTCGCCGGCGGCCGAACAGGTGGACCTTGAGCTTCGCGTGAATCCCGGCGAGAGCCTGCCCTCCGAGCGCCTCATGTTCGCCGTCGGCACCGACTACCACGCGCAACTGGAACAGTATGGGCGGGCAGTGGGACTGCTGCACAAGGCGCGGGTGAGCGCCGCGACTCCCATCGGGTGGTGGAGTTGGACCGCGTATTACTTCGGGCTCAGCCAGGGTACCGCCGCCACGAATGCGTACTGGCTTGCCCAGAATCTCAAGGCCCTGGGCTACACCTACTTTCAAATCGATGAGGGATACCAATACGCGCGCGGCGAATACACCACCGCCGACGCAAAACTCTTTCCTCTCGGCATTGGCTACATCGCGGATTTGGTGCGCCATAGCGGACTGACCTTCGGCATGTGGACCGCTCCCTTCGAGGTGTCGCAGCGTGCCTGGGTGTTTCAGAACCACCCGGAGTGGCTGCTGCATAACGCCGCCGGCCAGCTCATTCGCATCGGCTACGTCACGGACAAGCAAGACCCTCTCTACGTGCTGGACACCACCAACCCCGGCGCCCAGGAGTACTTGAGACAGACGTACCGTACGCTGTTCAACTGGGGCCTGCGCTTCGTGAAAATGGATTTCATGGATGACGCCGCAGTCGAAGGCGCCTATTACCGCCCCAACACGACGGCCTTGGAAGCGCAGCGGATCGGTCTGAATATCATCCGCAGCGCCGTCGGCGACAGCGTCGTGCTCGATAAGGACGGCAGCCCCATGCTGAACCCGGTCGGCATCGTGGATGCGGGCCGTATCTCCCAGGATACGGGGCATAGCTTCGATGCCAGCCGGGACGCCGCTTCGGGCATAGCAGCGCGTTACTACATGAACCGTAATTTTTTCATCGCCGATCCGGATGCGTTCACCGTCTCCACTCAGACCGTCGATGACCAGTCCTGGCATGGAGGGCAACGCCCGCTCACGCTCGATGAGGCAAAGGTGTCCATTGCACTGGCGGCGGTTTCAGGGGGTATGTTCGAGATCGGAGACGATCTTCCCTCCCTGGGTGCTTCTCCGGAACGCCTGTCCCTGGTCAGCAATGCGGACCTCCTCGACATGGCCCGTCTCGGCCGCGCCTCCACACCCGTGGATCTGATGACCTATGCGCCGGGCGACAAGCAACCGAGCATCTTTCTGCTGAAGGAAAATGAGCGCCAGACCATGCTAACGGTGTTCAACTGGACGGAGGCGCAACGTGCCCGCGCCATCGACTTCGTGAGTCTGGGGTTGAAGAAACCGGGCGAGTACAAAATCGTCGAGGAATTCGGCGATCAAGGCTGCTGCAGCAGCGCTTCTGACACGATCGATCTGGTCGAGAAACCGCATTCAGTGCGCATGCTCAAGCTGATCGACAAATCCGCGCCCGCTCTCCCGCCTCCGTTTGAGATTGGCTCGGCAGCCGGCGCAAGGGCGGGGGAGACATTGGCCTTCAGTGCGGCGGCCTCGTCTTCGCAGGCGCCGGCGCTGACATGCCACTGGGACTTCGGCGATGGTTCGAGCCTGGACGGCATGCAGGTGAAGCATGCCTTCACTCACGCCGGCCGATACGACGTGCAGGCAATGGTGACGGGTCTGGATGCAACCACGAATCGCAAGACCGTGACGGTCGCGATTTCCGGAGACGTTCCGACACGGTTCGAGGCGGCGGACAAGATGCGCCCCGAGTGACGCTCGAGCGCGCATGAATCCCTGGCGGGCCTGCTAAATGGTTGAAAAATAAGAATCCATAAAATCATATTTGCGACTTCGAACCAGGTGGTCGGCGGTTCGACAACTTGGCCGAAGGCCAAGTTGGACGCCGGAGCGAAGCGACGGTGGTCCCGAGCGTAAGCGAGGGATGAGCGGCCGCCGCGGCCGCGAACAATCCGTCCGGGCGCGCAATTTTCACGGGGTTCTTCGCGCTGGAACGTGGTCGATTCAAGAGCAAGTTAGGGCCGCTGGGAGCGCTACGCCTACCCGCCCGCCACCCTCGCAGGAAATGCAGCGCGGAGTCGTCGGCGAGTCGATACGGATCGGTTCTCGGGTTGGCCACGAAGAATTAGCGCGTTGCGCGAACGAAGAATATTTCCCCGCCATAATCGCCAGACGGGGACTTCGATTGGATTCTTCGGCCGGTCAAACGCCCCACCCACTGAGGCGTTCGCCAATTCTCACAAAACCGCGCCCGCTTCGCCGCTGATTAATAGCAGGGCGGCCGCGTCCCGTCCCGGCAGAGCGCGGGTCCCGAGTCCTGTGGTACGACCACCGTCGTGGTTCCCGAGCTCGGCGGAACGACGACCGTGGTCGCTCTCGATGGCGGCGGGCTGTTGCTGACACAGCCTGAGAGCATAGCGCCTAAGATAAGCAATCCTGATACGATCTTCATCTTCGTCTCCTGGTTCAATCGAATTTGGTCCAGAACCGATTGTCGACTGGTTCAATCGTGCCGGATGTCGTATCTGGTCCCGTTTATAACGCGCGTATTGCGCATTTGGAAGTCGTCGACTGTCCTACAGCGCATTAGTATTGACTGCCGCTCACGCACGTCTGCTGTCCACAGTCACTAAGAATGCGCCGTCAGCGCGTGTTACCTCCGTTCATAGGCCGATCGAGTTGCATCACACGGCGCAATTGCGCTTGATCCGACCCGTGTCTTGCGGCTTATTGGGAACACTCACCCTGCTAAGCGTCTATTCTGTGCACTAACGCTCAAACACCCGCAGGCGTCCTCTTCGATCCGCGACAGCAGTACCGCCGGCGCGATACGCGCCCGTGACTTGTTAAATCTACTCGCGAAAGTGAACTACCGCTCGGAATGAGCCAGGGTCGCCGTCGGTCTCGTCACGGACTGCCCAAATGGGGTTCCCCTACACTTTATCTCGCCTGCAATGACGCAGAGCAGCCGTATTCAAGCGTGGAGGCTATGAATGACCTTCCTACGTACAACGCGCTCCGGTAGCACGTCGCTTGTTGGATTCAAGGCGATAGCCGCGCTCATCCTCGTGAGCTTCATGGGTATGCTCGCCGGGTGTTATGGGTCGTCCTGGTCGAACTCGCCGCAGACAGCGCAACTCACCTCCATCGCGGTGGGACCACCGGACAGCAGCGTTGCGATGGGCTTGACGAATCAGTTCACGGCGACCGGTTTGTTCTCCGATGGCTCGAAGTGGAACATCTCGTCGCAGGTGGCCTGGAAGTCCGCCAATGCGGCCATGGCCTCCATCAGCAACGCGGGACTCGCGACCGCGGTCAGCCCGGGCACAACCACGATCACCGCGACCCTTGGAAGCGTGTCCGGGTCGACGACTCTGGCCGTGACGGCGGCGACTCTTGTATCGATCGGCGTGACGCCCATGAATCCGAGCATCGCCAGCGGTCTGAGCGATGCGCTCAAGGCAATCGGCGTCTATACCGACAACTCGACGCACGACCTCACGGACTCGGTGACCTGGAGTACCTCCGCCGCGATCGTCGCCTCGATCAGCAACACGTCGGGCTCCAATGGACTTACCACCGCGGCGAACCCCGGCTCGACGACGATCACGGCGACCCTGGGCGCCGTGTCGGGGTCCACGAATCTCACTGTGACCTCCGCGAGCCTCATGGCAATCGGCGTGACACCGGCGAACCCGAGCATCGCCACTGGCCTGACCGAAGTGCTCAAGGCGACCGGTGTCTATAGCGATCATTCGACGCATGACCTCACGAGCTTGGCGACCTGGAGTTCCTCCGCCACGACTGCCGCCTCGGTCAGCAACACGTCGGGGTCAAAGGGACTCACGACGGCGCTGAGCCCTGGTTCGACGACGATCACGGCGACGCTGGGCGGTGTATCCGGATCAACGACCCTGAATGTGACCGCCGCGACGCTCGTCTCTATCGGCGTGACCCCGGCGAACCCCAGCATCGCTAATGGTCTGAAATCCCAGTTCACGGCGATGGGGACCTACACCGACAACTCTACGCAGAACCTCACGGCGAAGGTGGTGTGGAGCTCCTCCAATCCGACCGTCGCGACGGTGAGTAATGCATCGGGTTACGACGGACTCGGAACGGCGCTCACTTCCGGCTCGGTGACAGTCACCGCGACCCTGGGCGGCGTGTCCGGGTCCACGGCTTTGACCGTCACCCCCGCAACGCTCATGTCGATCGCTGTGACACCCACGAACCCCAGCATCGCCATTGGTCTGACGAATCCGTTCATCGCGACCGGGACCTACACCGACAATTCGACGCAGGACCTCACTGGCTCAGTGGCCTGGACGTCATCCAATACGACCGTGGCATCGGTCAGCAACGCCTCGGGTTCCCAGGGTCTCGCGATGGGAGTGAGCGCGGGATCGGTGACGATCACGGCCGCTCTCGGCAGCGTGTCCGGATCGACCGGCTTGACGGTCACGCCCGCGGCACTCGTCTCGATCGCCCTGATACCGGCGAACCCCAGCATCGCCAACGGCACCAGCCAACAGTTCGCTGCCACCGGAACTTATACGGACAACTCGACGCAACCCTTGACGACATCGGTGACCTGGAGTTCTTCCGACACAACCGTCGCCTCGATCAGCAATGCGTCGGGGTCCAACGGGCTGGCGACCACGGTCAGTCAGGGAGCGGTCACGATTACCGCAACTCTGGGCACTGTCTCCGGCTCGACCGGCTTGACCGTCACACCCGCGACGCTGGTGTCCATCGCCGTGACGCCGGCCAGTCCCAGCATCGCCGACGGAACTACCCAGCAGTTCACCGCGACCGGGACCTATACGGATAATTCGACGCAGAACCTCACCGCATCGGTGACCTGGACGTCTTCCGCTACGACGATAGCCTCGGTCAGCAATGCTGCGGGCTCCAGCGGACTTGCGACGGCCGTCGGTGTCGGGTCGACGTCGATCAGTGCGGCTTTGGGTAGCGTGACGTCACCCACGGCGACTTTGACCGCGACCGCCGCCCCGGAGTACGCCTTTGCGGCGAACCAATCCGACAACACAGTGTCGCAGTACACGATTGGCGCCGGCGGCGCGCTCACCGCGATCGGCACGGCGGCGACCGGGAATGAGCCCAACGCCGTCGCCGTCGACCCGTCGGGCCGCTACCTCTATGTGGCAAACTGGACCGGCAGTACCCTCTCGCAGTACACGATTGGCACGGGCGGCGCGCTCACTGCCATCGGCACAGTGGCGACTGGAAGCAACCCCGCATCCGTCACCGTCGACCCCTCAGGCAGCTACGTCTATGTCGCGAACCTAGGGAGCGATACCGTCTCGCAGTACACAATTGGCACGGGCGGCACGCTCACTGCCATCGGTACGATGGCGACCGGGAGCGGCCCCGCATGCCTCACCGTCGACCCCACGGGCCACTACGTCTATGTGGCGAACGAAAATGGCAACGATGTCTCGCAGTACACGATCGGCGCCGGCGGCGCGCTCACCTCCACCGGGACGGTGGCGGCAGGAAGCTATCCCCAATCCGTTTCCATCGACCCTTCGGGCCAATACGCCTATGTGGCGAACTACAGCGACTACACCCTCTCGCAGTACACGATTGGCACGGGCGGCGCGCTCACTGCCATCGGCACGGTGGCGACTGGGAGCAACCCAGAATCCGTCACCGTCGACCCCACGGGCCGCTATGTCTATGCCGCGAACTACGGAGGCAATACGGTTTCGGAGTATACGATTGGCACGGGCGGCGCGCTCACTGCCATCGGCACGATGGCGACCGGCAGCGGTCCCTGGTACATCACCGTCGATGTCACGGGCCGCTATGTTTATGTGGCGAACTTCAACGACAACACCGTCTCGCAGTTCACGATTGGCACGGGCGGCGTGCTCATTTCCTCCGGAACGGCGGCGACAGGGAACGGACCTAACGCCATCACCACGAATTATTGATCGCGAGATCGGCGCGGTGAAACGCCGGCCTGGGCGCATGGCAACGGCGTCGAGCCATCCCATTTCGCACGGACCCAGGACGAAGCCTATCGCGAGATCGCTGCAAAGGCAGCGCTCGCCCAGAGCGAGATGGCAGCGGCGCTCTCATCCTTCGGCACGGTGCTCGCGGAGATCCCGTCCCGGCTTGCCGTGGTCGAGAAAATTCTCAAGGACGTTGGGTAAAGAGATCGCTTTTTCCGCCGGCAAAGCGAGAAAACTACAAGCATAAAGGAGCCCCAAATGAACGAGGTTTCGTTGTTTCGCCTGTATGTCTTGCGCGCCATGTATTTGTTCATCGTGGTCGGGCTAGGCGTCTATCTCTGGCCCGACGTGCTCGATCCTGAAAAACATTGGGAACTGATGAAGGGGCAGGCCTCCTGCATGCTCGCCGCCTTTTCCTTGCTCTGCATCCTCGGATTGCGCTATCCGCTGCAGATGCTGCCCGCGCTCCTCTGGGAAGTGGTCTGGAAGACGCTTTGGCTCTTGCTCGTTCCGTTACCGCAGTGGATGGCAGGCCGTGTCGACGAGTCGATCAAGCCCTCGATCTTTGCCTGTTCCATGGTCGTGCTCGTTTATATCGCCATTCCCTGGCGCTATGTGTTCGCGCACTACGTGAAAGCGCGCGGCGATCGTTGGCGATGACGCCCTTGACGATCGTCAGGTATTCGGCAGCGCGAGGCGGGATAACAAGGTGGGGATGGCGCACCAATGCGCGCTGTTAATCGACAATTTCGGCAGTGATGCAATTGCCTCCCAACCGGCCGTTCCGCCCTCTGAATTGAGCCATTTTTGCCCAATTATCACATGATCTGGAAAGTGATAAAGCCGGAAAGTCTGGTCATAAATCCAGAACTCCTTGCGATCATCGGCGTAGAAGCCGCGCACCTGCTGGAATCGCTCGAAGGGGCCCTTGACGTTAAAAGCAATGCCGACTTCCTCGGCCCATTCACGCTCCATTGCCTGATCGGGCGTTTCGTCATCTTCTATTCCGCCGCCAGGAAGTTCTGGCACGTCGGGCGCGCAAGCCTCGGCTGAAAGCATTATCGCGTTGTCATAGATGGCAACCACCAGTGCGAATACGCCGCGGCGCGACTTGATAGTCGATTGCGCATAGGGGGTTACAACGTTGCCCCATCGATCATAGAAAGTGATTGACATAGTATTTGCACAATCTGACTCAGGGTGCATGCGTGAACTCAGTTTGAGGGGACCTCAAGACTCGGATCTTTAGGTACGTCCAACGTTTCTCGTAGCATAGCGGACGCGGACGTCTCACTGCCGCTCTGGAACCGCAACGACCGTCAAGCAATCTTAGATAAGCGTGATGCGTGCGGTCAAAGTCGAGGGAAGAGGGCCTCAAGCCTGCAGATGACGGAAGAGCTTCTGCGACCAGGCGATCTGGCGAGGCATCGGGTGTGACGGGAACACTGTGGCGATTGTAGGATCGTCAGCCGAATTTAGCCCGCATCCGTTCGGATAACTTCGCCAGGTGCATTACCACGCGTTCGTGTGTGCCGACTCCAATCTCCTCGTTTCCGTCGCTCGCACGAATCGAAAACTCGATGCGCCGCCCATCAACGACGGTCACTTTCGCTTCGCCGGTAACGCGCCGACCAGCCGGCGTCGCGGCCAGATGGCGCACGTCGACACGCGTGCCGAGCGCACTTTCGCCGGCGTCAAGGTAAGGCTTGATCGCGTTTAGCGCCGCGTTCTCCATGACCATGATCATGACCGGCGTTGCCAGGACCGGAGGTAATGTCACATCCTTAAACCTGCTGGCGAGATGGTCGGGCATGACGACAAGACTGAACGAGCCCGTGGCCCCGACCGGTATCGATTGCATGGCCTTTCCTTTGAGTTGATAGGAATTATAAACCGCATGCCGACCTCCGTTCGCGCCGGTATTTGATCGGTGTACTTTCAATCGCCGTTGCCGTCGACCTGCAAGGAATACGAGCGCGGGATCGTCCGGGGTGAGACCCAACCGGTCGGATACCGGTGACTGATTCGGAGATCGAAGTGTTGCCTTCGTGTCGGCAAGCACGCCAGGTCTAGCGCCAAACAACCGGGAGCCGGGCTTGCGGTCCCGGCTCCTGGTTCTGGCTTTCGCAATCCCAGTGTTATTTCAGGTCAAGTTCCTGCCCGGTCCACGAACCGAGAATTCGCCGCATTTTGCCGCGATCGACCGCGCCCTGATTAGCAGCCGCCAACGAGCCTTCCACTTGCTTCGTTATCGCATCTCCCTTGGCGGTTGCATCGTCCAACGCCGCCCAGTTCTTGTAATAGACCACCAGGTAAATGTCCGGATCATTTTCGCCGCGCGGCTCGACGGTGATTACCTTATAGCCGGTAATGTACCCGGCCTTCTTTGCTGTTTCCTGCGTTGCCTTCCATGTCTTGTCGAGATACTTCATGTAGTCATCAAACTTCCCGTAGTCGGTGCGAATCGCAGATACGTTGACGACCGGCCCTTCAGTAAATGGATGCTCATCCGCAACCGCCGCGACGCTTGTAAGCGTGAGCCCAAGGAAAGCCGCGAACGCGGCGAGATAGTTATTGCTTTTCATAATTTCCCTTTGAGTGATTTAGTGTTATATAAAGGCGCGCCAGAAGCGCCCACGCGGAATATATTAACCCCAATGGCTGCTCTGTGGGTTGCCATACATAGACCAAACGAGCTTAAACGATCAACGCTGAGATTGCTCGGCGGCTGTAGTTCGATAAAATGGAGCAGGTGGGAGATTTGTCGACAATATCCGCTAAAGCAGCCTCATTGCGCCGGCAACCGGAAACTGTCCACCTGCTCTTTACAGATGCGTGTCAGCGGCAGTGCTCGTCCTGCTCGGCGCACTGATGCCATGTATTTTCGTGATAATACCTATGTTGATCGCGATCATAGTAGCCTTCGCGCGGTCCGACGACGCAGGCCGATGCAAACACGATCAATCCCAGCAAGAAACTGCCTTTGGCAACGGGTTTTAAGTTCGTCATAGATGCTCCTGTTAATTGACGCAATGAGCATATCCCACCGTCGCCGCGGCGAAACGTCCCTTAGTTCCGACAGTTTGTGTAAGCAAAGCTCTTACAGGTCGGCACGAGTTGGGATGGCGCATGCAGATTCTACAAACGCCTGTGGCCGTTCCTTAACTTGTAGTGCGCGATGGCTCACTAGCGACTAAAATCCCAGTGCAAGAGGCCGAATAGCGCCTTGAGAGGGAATACCTTGGGGACACTTCGACGAATGACGCGCAGCGCATCGCAAAGCATTGCAGTAGGCATTCTGCTGTTCTTTGGCGCCAGGAACGGTGTCCTCGCCGATCCGCCGGCCGGCGCGGAAGCTGGAGCTGCGGGCGTGTCGTCCTCGAGCGATACGCCAAAATCGCTCCCCCAGAGGAATTTTCTCTCGTCAGTGAAACAGTCTCTCAGAATGGGCTTCGATCACGAAATGGTGCGTGGCCATTTCGATCTCGGCACACCGCCGAACTCGCATCGATACTATTGCTTGGTCGACACCAAGACTCATAGTAGAGAACCCAATGGAGTGCTGGGCCAGCCAGTCCCGCTGCCTGATGGGACGACCGGCCTCAAGGTTGATTCCGTCTCATTATTCGGCTGTGACGACGCAGAGAAGCAAGGGATGCTGGTCACCGCCGGGTACGTGTTGAACGCGCCGACCGGCGCCGCAATTACCCCGCCGGCAGCCACGCTGGCAGCGCCGCCGGCACAGGTGCCGGCGCAAACTCTTAGTCCACCCGAGGTATCCCCGGACAAAATCGACGTTGCCGGCGTGAAGCTTGGAATGTCGCTCGATGAAGTCCGCGCGGCGCTCAAATCCAAAAAGTTGCGCGAATACAATGAGTCGGCGGAAACCCTGGGCTATTTGGACTCCGCCAGGGGCGCCATGCGGTCGATCGCCAACGGGTCCTTTGTGAATGTCATTGCAGCGTGGACCCCATCGACTACCGGCGATTCCTTCGAGGCGGACGGGGAATCTTACGAAGTCATGTTCACTCCGGTCCCGGGCAAGGAGCGGGCGATGGCAATTGTCCACTCGGTTGGGTATTCGCCGGCGAATGCCGTTCGCGAAATCACTCTAGAGAATGAGTTGGCAAGGAAATACGGAGGCTTCACGGGATCGAATACCTTGCCGGAGTCTCCTACTTGGCGTGTTCAGAGCGGTGGTAACGTGCAGGTCGGCGATTCGTGCGATCGCCGCGGACAATTTGGCGGGCTCGGCGCCTTGAGCGTCGCAAGCGCGGCCCGGGAAAATCTTGCTCTGAAGAGAACTCCCGACGAGTTGCGATTCCAAATCGATCACTGCGGAATTGCGATCGTGACCGAAGACCACTTCACTGCGAACGGCGGTGCATTGCGTGGGGATCGCCTAGTGACACGATTTACGGTGACTGCGTACAGCCCAGCGATCGCCTTCGAGGGATCCAAGGCGGCGGCCCAGCTCATTCAGGCAGCCAAGGGCTCGCCCGACAAGGCCGATGCTGCGCGAGGCAAAGATCAACCCGCTCCGAATCTTTGAATCTTCTCGCGCGCGAATCCGCGGCAGTAACATGATACCGTCGTAAGGTCCTGACAAAATGGGTTGAAGGGTCATGGCGCGTTCCTCATCATGCCAAGCGCAGATTGAAATGTTGCGTGATCAGGGTTATGTGGTTCTACCTCGATTCGTGCCGGCCGATGGACTGGTGAGGCTCAACGCAGTCGCTAGAGCACAGCTCGCGGCACGCGCCGATCCACTGGAATTAGAAGCCGATCTGCAATATCCGGGCGCTCCGCCGTCACGCGCGGCCAGGGGCGGCGCGACCGTGCGCCGGCTGCTCGACGCATACGGCCGCGACCCAGTGTTCGCCGAGTTTGGCACGTCGCAGGAGTTGCGCGAGTGGCTGGAAGCGTATTTCGGGGAACGGGCGCTGATGTCGCGCGCTCATCACAATTGCTTGATGACGAAGCATCCGCTTTTCGGAAGTCTGACAGGCTGGCACCGCGATATTCGCTACTGGTCCTTCGACCGCGAGGATCTCGTCTCGGTCTGGATTGCGCTCGGCAAAGAGGAAATCGACAACGGTGCGCTGTGGTTCGTGCCGGGTTCACAGCGGATGGCATTCGACGCCGATCGCTACGACGAGGCTAAGTTCTTCCGTTCCGATCGCGCGGACAATGCAAAGATAATCGGGGCTAGGGATTCGCCGCGGCTCGCACCCGGCGACGCGGTCTTCTTTCACTGCAATACCCTGCACTCCGCCGGCAGGAATCTTAGCGATGCCGTGAAATTTTCGCTCGTCTACACCTATCACGGCCGTAGCAACACGCCGAAGCCGGGTACGCGATCGGCCTCGAAGCCGGAAATCCAACTCGTTCGTCATCCGTCAGAGAGCTAAATCTATCTTGCCACCTGGGGTGAAAGCACCGCAGTGGCCGTGTTAGCGCCATTGTCCATGACGAAAGCTGCTTACCCGAATCCCTAGTCGATCGGCCAGGACATGCCCTTAGGCAAGGCGGTCGCCGCAGGCATGACGGGCTCTGATTTCCGCGCGGCCGTGTCGACGACGCGCCACCACGGCTCGATGCCCTCCGCGTGCGCCGGCTCGACCGGTTCGCCGAGGTGCGGCATCACGCCCCAAGCCTCGAGGTGTGCGCCGTCCGGTTTCCTGCCGAGCGATTTCATGATCGCGGCTTAGTCGAGAAATTTCTTCAACTCGGAGTGTTGGAGCAACAGATCCACGGCGGCATTGAGGCCGATGGAGTCCTCCCGATCAAACCGGCCCAATTGAGGGCTATCCATATCAAGGACGCCCAATAGGCATCCATTCTGGATTAACGGAACAACGATCTCCGAACGCGACGCGGCATCGCATGCGATATGTCCGGGAAATGCATTCACGTCGGCAACGACAAGTGTTTCCTTGCGCTGAGCGGCAGTTCCACAGACGCCTTGGCCCAGCGCGATCCGCACACAGGCAACCGTGCCTTGGAAGGGTCCCAGCACCAGCTCGCCGCCTTGCAGAAGATAGAATCCAACCCAATTCAGATTTGGCAAACCCTGGTAAAGAAGCGCCGACATATTTGCCGCATTGGCCACGCCATTGCGCTCACCGGCAAATAGTGCCGCCAGTTGATCGTTCAATTCGCGGTAGACGGTTGCCTTGGTGAGACCGGCAATGGGTTTTACGACATGCATTGGAAGATCCCTGATGTACTAGCGTAGCGCGCGTCGATATTGCACGAAGCCGGATCGCTCTGCGACCCGGTCGTACAGAAACATGGCATCGCTGTTCGATTCATGCGTTAGCCAATGCACTCGCGCGCAACCCTGGGCAGCGGCGAGTTCGTACACGTACTCGATTAGCTTGCGGCCGATGCCGGCGCTGCGTGCGGCCGGACTCACGAACAGGTCCTGCAAATATACGTAGTCACCCACGGTCCAGCAGGACCGATGCCTAATGTGATGAACCAAACCGACGGCTGTCGGGCCGTTCCAGGCAAGTGCTCCTCCCATCGGCTCCCGGGGATCCAACAATCGCGACCAAGTGACCGCCGACACCTCGGCGGGTATGTCTACTTTGTAGAAGGCTTGATAGCCGCGCCACAGCGGCAGCCACTCAGCGTGCTGGTGATCGGACAGCGGAAGAATCTGAATGATGTCGTTGGGCACGGGATCAAGCCTCTATAAGTCCGTGTCGAATGGCGATCAAGGTGAGCTCCGACTGATTGGCGACGCCCAGTTTCTGCTTGATGTTGTACAGATGAGTGCCGACGGTCGATGCGGAGAGCTTCAGATCCTGGGCGATCTGCTGCACGGTAGCGCCGCCCGCGAGCCGGACGAACACCTCGAACTCGCGCTCCGACAGCCGCTCCACGGGTGACTTCGCGGCACCGTCGAAATCCGCCAGCGCGAGCTTTTGCGCCAAGGCCGGGTCGAGGTAGCGACGGCCGGCGGCAACTGCGATCACCGCTTCGAGCAATGCTTCAGGGGCGCTGCGCTTGGATAGGAAGCCCAGTGCGCCTTCCTGCAGAGCTCGCCGGGCGTGCATCGGGTCATCGTGCGCCGACAGCGTCAATATCCGCGCTTGAGGATGTTTGGCGCGAATTCGGCGCAGCGCCTCCAAGCCTCCCATACCCGGCATCGCCAGATCCATCACAGCGACGTCGGGTGTGAGCTCGAGATACAGCTGACACGCTGCTTCACCGGATTCGGCCTCGGCAATCACCGACATTTCCGGCCGCGACTGCAGCAGCAGCCGAAATCCCGTGCGGACCACGGCGTGATCGTCCACCAGCAGTACCCGAATCATGCCGGCACCGTCAGAGGAATCTCGGCGGTGAGGCACACGCCGCGTTGTCCACCCTTGCCGATGTCGAAGCTGCCGCCCAACTGTTCCACACGGTCCGCCAGGCCGCGCAAGCCAAAATGACCGGGGCGCGCCCATTCGGCCGGCAATCCGACGCCGTCATCGGTAACCGTCACGAGGATTCGGCGCACATCGGATTGCACCTCGATCTGCACCCGCGAGGGTTGCGCGTGCCGCAGGGCATTGATCAGACCTTCTTGGACGACGCGATAGATCGCGAGCGTGACGCTCGGGCCAAGATCATTGGGGAGTTCCTGCCGCAGGGTGAGAGCAATCGAGGGGTGGCGACGCTGCCAATCTCGCACGAGATTCTCCAGAGTAGTGGCGAGTCCGAGCGTATCCAGCGACAGCGGCGTCAGCCGGGGAATAAGACCGTGCATGGCGTCGTACAAGCGGGCGGCCTCCTCGGAAATCAGATGCGCCACCTTGCCCATCTCCGGATCGCGCACCCCGCCTTGGGTGGCGATGGCAAGCGCAAGGCTGCGGATCGCGGTAACCGACTGGCCGAACTCATCGTGCAGCTCGTGTGCGATCAAGCGTCGCTCCTCCTCGACGCGCTGGTCCGCGAGGGAAGCCATCTCGCGCCGCTCCTCCAGCCGCGTCTCGGCGTCGCGCGCTTTGCGTTCGACCCGCACTTTGTCTTCGACGGCTTGCGCCATGCGGTTAAAGGCGGCTCCGATGGCGTGCGCTTCGAATCCCGCGAGCCGCGGCAAGCGGAACGAGAGATCTCCTTGCTCTATGCGTTGCAGACCGCCGGCGATGATCGGGAACGGTTTGAGCACATGGGCCACCGACCAAAAGGCAACGCCGTTGACGATGACCAGCATGAGTGCCGCTATCGCTGATAGCCGGGTCACGTCATCCCACGCATCGAGCACGGCTCGGGAGGGCTGTGCTTCGACCACCAACTGCGTGCCGTCGCGCAGTAAAAACATGTACTTGGCCGGCTGCGGCGCCAGCAGATGCGCAAACCATGCCGGCGCCTCGCGCCCGGCCTTGTAGGGCGAAGGGGGCGACCGATAAAGCACTACTCCCGCGGCCGATAGCAGCGAGACCTCGTTGGACCGCACCCGGCCAAGCTGCTGCAGGAACTGCAGCACCAGATCCGGGCCCCCGACATGAGAATAAACCGACGCCAGGCGCCCCAGGAGCTGCGCGGCGACGCGATTTGCGGCTTCGATTTCCTCGCGCACGGAGGAACGAGCGCTCTGGATCTCGGCCGCGATCAGCACGATCACGAAAGCGGCGCTTAAGGCGGCTACTACGAGATTCAGGCGGGTCCGCAGTCTCATCCAAGAATGGTACCAGGGCCGCGTTGGCCGCTGTGGACGACCCGGCCTCATGAAAATCATGAGTCTAGATTCATGATGCTGCTGATTCGGAGGGTCTTGATTCCGGCCGAATATAGCTTCGTAGCTTTTCCAGGAGATTCATTATGAGTTGGGAAACCCCGCAAGCGGTAGAAATGCGGTATGGCATGGAAATCACCATGTACGTGTCGAATCGCTGAAAGTGCGAACGGGCGTTCGTCCGCGTAAGCGGGCGGCGCCCTCTTTTTCGTGAAAATCCGGGTGCTGGGGTCGGCCGCCGGCGGCGGATTTCCCCAATGGAACTGCAATTGTGCGAATTGCGCGGGGTACCGCGCCGGCACCTTGCGTGCCCGGGCCCGAACCCAGTCTTCGATCGCCGTCTCCGGCAGCGATGAGGCCTCCTGGGTCCTGGTCAATGCTTCACCGGACATCAGCGCGCAGCTGCAGGCGAGTCCGGCATTGCAGCCGAACCGCGCAATACGCGACAGCGCGCTCGTCGCAATTATTCTGGTCGATGGGCAAGTGGATCACACCACCGGTCTTTACATGCTGCGCGAGTCGGTTCGGCCCTGGCCTATCTGGTGCACCGACAGTACCTACGCCGATCTGACTCGCGGCAATCCCATTCTCGGGGTACTCGCGCATTATTGCGGCATCGATCGGCGCCGCATTGATTTGGCCGGCGCCGGCTTCACAGTTGACGCGGTCGTCGACGTGCGATGGCGTGCCCTGCCGGTGGCGAGCAAACCGGCGCCGTATTCGCCGAACCGCGATTCACCGATCGACGGCGACAATTTGGCGCTCGTGATCGAGGAGGAGAGCACCGGGCGCTCGGTGGTGTACGCGCCGGGCTTGAGCGCCATCGATGAGCGGGTTTGGGCCGCCATGCAATCCGCCGCGTGCGTGCTGGTGGACGGCACGTTCTGGACGGATGATGAAATGATTCGCGTCGGCGTGTCCGGCAAGCGCGCGCGGGAAATTGGTCACCTACCGCAGAGCGGGTCCGGCGGCATGCTCGAGTGGTTGGATCGCTTGCCCACGGGCGCGCGAAAAATCTTGATCCATATCAACAACACCAACCCCATTCTCGACGAAGCCTCCGTGGAGCGTGCAGAGCTCACTCGGCGCGGCGTCGAAGTCGCCTGGGACGGCATGGAGATTCGGCCGTGACTTCCAAGGCCTGGTCCCGAGAGGAATTCGAAGCGCAGTTGCGAAAGCAGGAGAGCGCCTACCACATTCACCACCCGTTCAATGTGCTGCTGAACTCGGGTGCCGCGACGCAAGAGCAGATTCGTGGTTGGGTTGCGAATCGCTTTTATTATCAGGTGAATATCCCGATCAAGGACGCCGCGATCCTCGCCAATTGCCCGGACCGCGCGGTGCGCCGCAATTGGGTACAACGCATTCTCGACCACGACGGTTATGGCGATGATCCCGGCGGCATCGAGTCCTGGTTGCGGCTGGCGCAAGCCGTCGGGCTTTCTCGCGACACGGTCGAGAGCCTGACGCTGGTGCTGCCCGGCGTGCGCTTCGCCGTCGATGCGTACGTGAATTTCGCGCGCCGCGCGCCCTGGCCGGAAGCGGTGTGCTCCTCTCTGACCGAGTTGTTCGCGCCGCAGATCCACAAGCAGCGACTCGCCAATTGGCCGCTGCACTACCCATNNCATGGATCGACCACGCGGGTCTGCAATACTTCCAGAGCCGCGTCAGCCTGGCGCGCCGCGACGTCGAGTTCAGTCTCGCTTTTACGCTGGAGCGTTTCGACACGCGCGCCCTGCAGGAACGCGCGCTGGATATCTTACGATTCAAGCTCGACGTACTATGGCAAATGAGCGATGCCATCGCATTGCGCTACCAGGTGCCCGCGTGAACGCGATTCCGATCGACGTAATGTCGCGGCCCGCCATCGACCGTGGATTCCGGCTGCAGTGGGAGCCTGTCCAGAATGCTCACGTGCTGCTGTATCCAGAAGGGATGATCAAGCTCAATACCAGCGCCGGCGAGATTCTCAAGCGCTGCGACGGAGGAACGACGATTGCGGACATTACGGCGGATCTCGAACGCGCATTTTCAACCACCGGCCTTGCGGTCGACGTCATGAATTTCGTCTCCATGGCCGTGGCGAAGAAATGGCTGAAAATACCTTCATGAGCGCAACGGCGAGCAAACCCGGACCACCGCTGTGGCTGCTGCTGGAGCTCACCTATCGATGCCCGCTGCACTGTGTGTTCTGCTACAACCCGACGGATTTCGCGAATACCGGCCCGGAACTCGATACCGCCGACTGGATTCGCGTGTTGCGCGAAGCTCGCGCGCTCGGCGCCGTGCAGCTCGGGCTCTCGGGGGGCGAGCCGCTCGCGCGCGATGACTTGGAGGTGATCGTCGCGGAGGCGCACGGACTTGGGTTCTACACGAACCTAATCACCTCCGGCGTGGGCCTAAACGAGACACGCATCGGCGCACTGAAGTCGGCAGGCTTGGATCACATCCAGCTTTCGTTTCAGGACAGTTCACAGCAGATGAATGACTTTTTGAGCAGCACGCGCACATTCGATCTTAAATCGAAGGTGGCGGCCCTTATCAAACAATACGACTTTCCCATGGTACTCAACGTGGTGCTGCATCGGCTGAACATCGATCACGTGGAAGAGATTCTCGACATGGCGGAGCGGCTGGGCGCGCAATACGTGGAACTCGCCAACACGCAGTATTACGGTTGGGCGTGGCACAATCGCGAGCGGCTTCTGCCCAGCCGCGAACAGGTCGAGCGGGCGGAGGCGACGACCCGGCGCTTCCGCGAGCGCGCCGGGCAATCGATGCAGATTTATTTCGTCGTGCCCGATTACTTCGAGCGCCGCCCCAAACCCTGTATGAACGGCTTGGGCTCGATCTTTCTCACGATTTCACCGGACGGTACCGCGCTGCCCTGTCATGCCGCGCGCATGCTGCCCGGCCTCGAGTTTCCCAATGTGCGCGCGGCGAGCATCGAGGCGATCTGGTTCGATTCCGCGAGCTTCAATCATTACCGCGGCGATTCCTGGATGAAGGAGCCTTGCCGAAGTTGCCCGGAAAAAGTCCGCGACTTCGGCGGATGCCGCTGCCAGGCCTACCTGCTCACGGGCGATGCAGCAAACGCCGATCCGGTATGCGATCTCTCTCCCTACCATCATCTGGTGACGGAGGCGGTCGAACGCGCCAACAGGCCCCAAATCGAAGCAGAGCCGCAGGCCGAAGAAAAACCGCTGGTATTTCGCAGCCACCGAAACTCATCCAGCCTCTTCCCATGACGGCCGTCGTGACCGCGCCGTCCGCAAGCGAGGTGCCGCGGCTTGCGATCGAAGCGACTGCCTTATCCAAGCGCTACGATGGCATGCTCGCCGCCGA
The DNA here is from genome assembly GCA_003132425.1 of Gammaproteobacteria bacterium. Taxonomy (GTDB): domain Bacteria; phylum Pseudomonadota; class Gammaproteobacteria; order Steroidobacterales; family Steroidobacteraceae; genus Bog-1198. The sequence goes on from PKXS01000043.1 coordinate 132,817, forward strand.
CAGCCTGGAGCTGGCCATTCCGTCCGGTCAGTTCTTCGGGCTCTTAGGTCCGAACGGCGCCGGCAAGACCAGCACCATCCACATGCTGTCGACGCTGATTAGTCCGACGGCGGGCGAGGCGCGGGTGGCGGGTTATGACGTGCGCACGCAGAAGCTTGCGATACGCGGCAGGATTGGCGTGGTGTTTCAGGACCTTGCGCTCGATCGCATGCTCTCGGCAGCCGAGAATTTGCGCTTTGCCGGCCTTCTCAACGGCCTTTCGCGCAGCGAGATCAAGCGCCGCAGCGGCGAGTTGCTGGAGATCTTCGGTTTGAGCGACAGGCGCGACAGCCCAGTCGCCTCGCTGTCCGGTGGTATGCGCCGCGCGCTCGATATCGCGCGCGGCGTCATTCATCAGCCGCAGATCCTGTTCCTCGACGAACCCACGATCGGGTTGGACTTACCCAACCGCCGCGCCATCTGGCGCTATATCGCGAAGCTCAGAGCGACACTCGGTATCACGGTGTTCTTGACGACTCATTATCTGGAGGAGGCCGCGGACTGCGACGAGGTGGCCTTTCTTAGCTCCGGCCGCATCGTGCGGCGCGGCCATCCTCGGGAGCTGGTCGAGCAACTGGGACGGTATGTCATCGAGGTAGAAACCGAGCGGCCCGCACAGCTCGCGCAATGGCTTGAGCCGCGCCTTGGCCAGGTACTCATCGAAGCGGATCGGCTACACTTTCTGTGCAACGAGGAGCCGGCCCAGCTGGTCTCGCTGCAGGCCGAACTCGCGGCGGCGGCACGGGCAGTGCGCTGGCGCAGACCGAACTTGAACGACGTGTTCCTGTGGGTGAATCGAACATGAGGATGATTGCCCGCGCAGTCCTCGCCGTGATCGAAAGGGAGTTGCTCAAGCTGCGCAGGCAACGCGGCCGGCTGCTCGCCGCCATGGTGCGGCCCTTGCTCTGGCTGCTGGTGATCGGCAGCGGTCTCGCCGCGGTCCAGAACGCGCGCGGCGGCGCGGACTACCAAAGCTTTCTCGTGCCCGGAGTGCTCGGCATGACCCTCCTATTCGGCGGCATGCTCGCGGCGCTGTCGACCGTCTACGACAAGGAATCCGGCGTGATGCGCATGCTCATCATCGCGCCCTTCGAACACTACTGGATCGTGCTCGCAAAGACGGCGGGCGCGATGATCGTCGCGCTGGTCCAGGCGCTGATGCTGCTGGCGCTGCTGGCACTGCTTGGATTTCTAGATCGGTCGGTCTCTTGGCCGATGTTGGCGGTCGGGCTTGTGGGAACGGCGCTTGCCTGCGCCAGCCTTGGGATGCTGATCGCGGCGTGGTCGGGAACGTTGGATAATTACGCCACCTTGATGAATCTGGTGATCTTCCCGGTATTCTTCCTGTCGGGATCGCTATATCCGGTGCAGCGGCTGCCGCCCGCGTTAAAGTTTGTCGCGACCCTCAATCCCTACACGCACGGCGTCGATCTGCTGCGCCACGCGGCCGTCGTCGGAGCCGACGGCGCCGCCTTCAGCGCCGGACTCGATATCGCGGTCGTGGTTGGATTCAGCGTCGCGGCGCTAGCGGTCGCGGCCGTGCGTTTTTCGCTCGACGGCGTGAACGAGCCGTTGGTGCGGCGACTCGCGCGATGAATTCGATCAATCCGCGTTGGCTCGCCGCGGTTTTCCTCGTCGCCGTCGCCTGCGAAACGGCGACGCGCCTGTGGCTTGCCTCCCGCCAGATCACGGCGGTACAGGCTCACCGCGACGACGTGCCCGAGCCGTTCCGCGCCCAGATCGGCCTCGCGGATCAACAAAAAGCGGCCGACTACACCATCGCCCGAGCACGGCTCGGACGCTGGGCAACGATCTTCGAGGCGGCGATCAAAGTCCTGTTGACCGTCGGCGGCGGCATCGCCGCGGTCGATGCGCTGTTGCGGCGAGTTGGCTTGCCTGAGCCATGGCAGGGAGCGCTGGTCGTGCTGACCGTCCTGCTGCTGATGCAGCTGATCGGACTGCCGTTCGCGCTCTGGAGAACTTTCGGCGTCGAAGCGCGTTTCGGGTTCAATCGAGTCTCGCCGCGGCTGTTTGCCGTCGATCTTCTCAAGCGTCTGCTGCTGGCATTGTTGCTCGGCGGCCCGTTGCTTCTTGCCACACTGGCGCTCATGGAACGGGCCGGGACCTGGTGGTGGGTGTGGGTCTGGGTGGTGTGGCAGGGCGCGACGATCGCACTGATGTGGGCCGCCCCACGGTTCATCGCGCCGCTATTCAATCGATTCTCACCGCTGACCGACGAGGCGCTCAAGAGACGCGTCGAGACGCTCCTCGAACGCTGCGGCTACACGGCGCGCGGCGGGGTGTACGTCATGGACGGTTCGCGGCGCTCGGCACACGGCAACGCTTATTTCACCGGCATAGGACGCAGCCGGCGCATTGTATTCTTCGATACCTTGCTGGAGCGCATCGAAGGCGGCGAAATCGAGGCGGTCCTCGCGCACGAGCTAGGCCATTTTCGGCTGCGGCACATTCGCCAGCGGCTGTTGTTGTCCATGCTGGCGACGTTCGGCGGCCTTGCGCTGCTCGCTTGGGTTGCGCGCCAGCCGGGGTTTTATTCAGCGCTCGGCGTGCCGGTCCCCTCGCCGGCGATCGCTCTGCTGCTGTTCATGGTGACGGTGCCGGTGTTCACGTTCTTCGCGACGCCGCTTGAGTCTTGGTGGTCGCGCCGGCAGGAGCGCGCCGCCGACGCTTATGCCGCGCAGCACAGCGACGCCGGCAATCTGGCTGGCGCGCTGGTCAAACTCTATCGCGACAATGCCGCGACTCTCACTCCCGACCGCTTCCACTCGGCATTCTACGATTCCCACCCGCCGGCGCTCGAGCGCATCGCGCACCTGTCCGCGCTACGCTCAGAATTTGAACCCCAGCGATAGTCCCGCCGTGCGCGGCTGGTTGGTGAACATGCGCGCGCGTGTCGACGCAGAGTAGTTGTCTGAGATGTACTGCGAGAGCGCGGCCTGCTTATCGAAGACGTTGCTCACGAATAGGTTAACTTCCCAAGCGTCGTGCAAAACGCCGGCGCGAAGGTCGAGCAGCGCGTAGGCTCGTTGAAACGTCTCTGGATCGTTGCGCGCAAAATCAGGATAGGATTCGCCCACGTATTGCCCGTCGGCGCGCACGAACCCGTCATAGCCCGGCAGGGGGGTGAACAGGTACTTGGCGTTGATGTTGCCGTTCCACAGCGGCACGTTCTCGAGCTGCTCCCCTGCCATTCCGCCGAGGTTTGGCGCATCCGCTGCCAGCACGGCCTTGGTGTAGCCTACACCCGCTCCCAGTTTCACATGGCTGCCGATCTGGCCTTGGACCTCGAGCTCCCCTCCGTGCACCACGGCGGCGCCGGCGTTCTCCGTGATCTGGTAGGAACAAGGCAGAGTTTCTCCCTGCTGCACGCCGCTCCACTTGATGTAGTACGCGGCTGCATTGACCGTGAGGGCGCCGTCAAACCAGCGCGTCTTGGCGCCGAGCTCGTAGTTCCACAAGCTGTCGGGTCCATACGGACCATAATCCTGACCGCAACCCTTTTCGGCGAGATTGCTGGTATTCACGCCGCCCGGGCGCACGCCCTTCGAAGCGCTGCCGTAGTACAGTTGCTGTTCGGTTGCCTGATACGACAATTCGGCCTTGGGGTTGAAGCCGGTATCCTTCGCGGAGCCGGCCGAGAGCGTCGGACCGCCGTTGCTCCAGCCGTCCTCGTAGCGAACCGCGGTGTACTGCATGTTGTACCAGCGCACTCCGGCAGTCGCTTTCCACTTGCTGGTGAGCTGATAGTTCAGCTCGGTAAACAGCGCCGATTGCTTGGGAGAATAGTCGCCGTGCTGGGAGTAATTGACATTGCTGAGCGGCACTCCGGCGAGCAGCACGCTCGTGGTGTATGAATTGGCAAACAGCGTGGCGTAATTCGGGGTGAGGTAGTTGACGTAGTAGTGACGATCGGCATTGTTAAAGTACGCTCCGATCACGCCGCTTAAGTCCCAGCCGGCGGGGTTGAATGCAAAGCGCGCTTCCTCGGTGAGTTCTCGAGTAGTGACGATGGGTGAGTAGACGTTCGGTACAAATTGCCCCTGCGGAATGGTGTCTTCCAGCGCCTCGGTTTCATCGTCCGGGTTCGTCTCCTGGCGATGCATGTACGAGGTCGAGGACAACAGGCTGCCCCAGCCTAAATCGTAGTTCATCGTGACATTGCTGAGCACGAAGCGATCCGAGTAGGCCTCGGACAAGTTAAAAGGTCGCGCCTGGATCAGCGGACCGCTCGAATCGCCGGTGGGCACGTCATAATCCGGAAGGCCGCCCATCTGCAGATCTTGTACCCAGACCGATGGGGTAATCGTGAAGGCATCATTGACGGCGACCTTTAAAATGGTGCGCAAGCTGTAGAGCTTTTCGGTGTTGACGTCGCGCACGATTGAACTTGGGCCAGCAGGCGACACGGGATAAGCGGGGAAGCCCGCCGGTACATTGGGGTTAGGCGCCCAAACGCCCACGTCGCGATCGATGAAACCGCTGAAGTCCTTGTAGGTGCCCACGACGCGCAGCGCCACCCGATCCTCGATGAGCGGCATGTTGTACATGGCGTCCAATCGAACATTGCCGCCGCCATGTTCGGTGTCGGAGCCCTCGGCCTTGACCGCGCCTTCTTCCTTGGTGAGATTCGGCTGGTTCGTGATGAATCGCACGGTGCCGCCCATCGAGCTCGCGCCGTACAGTGTGCCCTGCGGCCCGCGCAGAACCTCGACGCGGGCCAGATCGAAGAGGTCAGGATCGATGCTCGCGGTGGCGCCGTCGCCGCCGGAGGGCAGGATCGGCGTTTCGTCGATGTAAAGTCCGGTGGTCGGCGAGTTGCCGCCGACCGAGGCGATGCCGCGGATCGAGTAGCTGCTTTGGCCAGGCCCCGCCGAATTCAGGATCACCCCGGGAATGCGCGCCGCCAACGAGGAGAAATCCTCCACGCCGGTTTCGGCCAGCGCCTCTGAATTGTAGGCGACGATGCTGAGCGGTACCTTCTCTAGACTTTCACTGCGCTTCTCGGCGGTTACTATGATGTCCTCGAGCGCCCCGGAGGAGGACTGCGGCGCGGCGGCGGGTGCCTGCTGAGCGCGCGCGAGCGATCCTGCGGACAGCGTCGCGAGGATAACGGCGGCGCGCGTGCAGCGGAGTCGAACGTCACGATTCGAGTTCATTAGGATTTTCTCCCTGCCTCCAATTAGTTCATGATATCAATATAATCAATTTGCTTACTTGGTGTCACGCCTGTCCCGATTGTTAACAGCAGATCTGCATATTGCCGCATACGGCCTCTATCATTATAATAACCTAATGATAAACTATGCGGCTATCGTCGATCGGCTCTGAAGGAATTTGGAATTCCAAACGCAGCATCCAATAGCGTCGGTGTAGGCGATGCCGTCATTCTGGGCCTGTCGAGTTCTGGCCCATCGCAAACCCTGGCGGTCAGCTTGGCGGCCTTGGTGGCTGTCAGTGGTTACGGCGGCATCCTGCCGATTCTCATTTGCTTCGTGCCGATGCTCGGCATTGCGATCGCCTACCAGCGTTTGAACCGCTGGGATCAGAGTTCCGGCGCCACTTACAGTTGGGTCGCCAAGGTATTTAACCCTTACCTCGGCTTCATGTCCGGCTGGATGATATTGCTGTATTACACGTTGGGGACGACGACTCTGACGATTCCCGCCGGCATTTACACCATCGATTTGTTGGCACCCTCGCTCGTCGATAATCGCGTTGCGGTATTTATCGTCGGCGCCGCATGGAATTTATTGGTGACGGCTTTTGCAATCATCGGCTTGAAGATTGTGGCGCGTTTCGAGCGAATCATCGTCGTGTTCGAATACGCGGTGCTGCTGATCGTCGCCTGCATTGGAATTTCGACGCTGGTGCATGGCGATGCGGCGGTTAGATTCTCCTGGGATTGGTTTTCGTGGCAGGGACTGGGCGGCATGAAGGGCCTCATGGGAGGCATCTTGATCGCCTGTTTCATGTACTCAGGCTGGGATGCGGCCATCTACGTCAACGAAGAGACCAAGGATCGGGCACACAGTCCCGGTAAGGCGGCGTTGGCGAGCGTGGTCATCTTGGCGGTCGTGTATTCAATGACGACCATTGGGTTTCAAGGGATTCTGGCGCCGGCGCAATTGCAGGCGCACGCAGGCAACGCGCTGTCGGCGATCAGCGCCAAACTCCTGCACAAGCCGTGGAACATGCTGATGGGCTTGGCGGTCTTGACCGGCACGCTGGCATCGCTGCAGGCGGCCGTGGTTTCAGCGGCGCGAGTGGGTTTTGCGATGTCACGCGACGGGGTGATGCCAAGGGTCTTCCAGCGCAAGGACTGGATCGCGGGAAGTCCGTGGGCGGCGACGCTGGTCATGAGCGCGCTGAACTTGTCGCTGCTGGCGCTCACCATGGGTACCGGCACTGTGGCCACCGCCCTCGGCAACGCGGCCAGCAGTCTGGGGCTCATATCCATGGTGTTTTACGGGTTGACCGCCGCTGCCGCGTTTTGGCACTACCGCGCAAGTTTGAATTCCAGTGCGGCAAATATGTTTCTGGGCGGCGTATTGCCCGCGATCGGAGTTCTTTTCTCGATTTGGGTCTTATTCGAGTCGATCTATTCCGGCGCCGTTAGCCGGATGGTGATGACTTACGGGCTGGGTTCGATCGGCATCGGTGCCGCCGTGGCTCTGTTCCTGCATCGCTTCAAACACGTGAGCTTTTTCGCATCGCGCATAGGACGCCAATGAAATACCAAAATCCCGCACGCACGGCGCGCAGCGCCAAACTCTTCCAGCGTGCCTGCCGTCCGATTCCCGGCGGCGTGAATAGTACCGCGCGAGCCGTATGGTCGGGCTGGGACCCGTATCCCCTATTCGTCGACCACGGCACGGGCGCCTACCTTTACGATGCCGACGGCAACGCCTATATCGATTATTTGCTTGGGCTTGGCCCGATGATCTTGGGCCATCGCCCGGCGAACGTGACCGCCGCGGTGGTCGAGCAGATTCAAAATCGCGGCACGGTGTTCGCGCTGCCGACCGAGCAAGAAATTCAACTGGCCGAGAAGATCATCGCGGCCGTGCCGAGCGTGGAGCAAGTGCGCTTGTGCAACACCGGGACGGAGGCCGTGATTTACAGTATTCGCCTCGCCCGAGCTTTCACCGGGCGCGAAAAAGTGATTCGATTCGAGGGCATGTACCACGGGTTTTCGGATGCCGTTTATTGGAGTAAGCACCCGAACCTCGAGGACGCCGGGCCCGACGATCGCCCGATCGCAGTCCCGCAAGGTCCGGGTCTATCGAGGTGCGTGGGCGAGGAGTTGATTATTTTGCCGTGGAACGACGTCGATGCGCTGCGAGCGGCGGTTGGGCGCGAGGGCGACAGCATCGCCGCCATTCTGACGGAGCCCGTCATGTGCAACACGGGTTGCATTTTGCCGGAACCCGGCTATCTGCAGGCGATGCGGGAGATTGCGGATTCGCGCGGCATTGTGCTGATCTACGATGAGGTGATCACGGGATTCCGACTGAGTCTTGCCGGCGGCCAAGGAATCTACAAAATCAGACCTGATATTTCGATCTTCGCCAAGGGTCTGGGCGGCGGTTATCCGGTCGCAGCGCTGGGCGGTCGGCGCGACATCATGAAGCTTGTCGCCGACGGCACCGTGTCGATGGCGGGGACCTACAGTGCAAACGGTATCGCGGTTGCGGCCGCAAACGCGGCAATGGATGAACTGTGCGAGCCCGGCAAATACGAGGCATTGTCCGCGCGCTGCGAGCGCTTTTACGCAGGCCTCGCAGATGTCTTCGCGCGCCACGGACTGCCGGCCTACGTCGTGGGTTTGGGTCCGGTACTGCAAGTGTGGTTCGCCGCGAAGCCGATTCGCAACTATCGCGATGCCGCCCGCTATGCCAATCACGAACTGTTCCGGCTATGGTGGGAAGGCATGCTCGAACGCGGCATCCTGTTTCACCCCGGCGCCTTCGAGAACCTGTTCGTCAGCTTTGCGCACTCGGATCCGGATATCGACCGCACTCTAAAAATGGCCGACCAAGTGGCGGGCCTTCTGAAGGCACATGTCTAGCGTGAACGCCGCCGCCATCACGCTTGGCATCGACCTTGGAACCTCGGCCGTCAAGGTCGTAGCGCTCGGGTTGGACGACCGCATCATCACCGAAAGCGCGAGCGCGTTTCCAACGATCGGCTCTCTGCCTTTGCAAGCTGAGCAAGATCCTGCGGACTGGCTGCGCGCCGTGTCGATCGCGATGGGCCAATTGCAGCAAACGCTGCCGCGCACGTTGGGCGCAGATTGGACTGAGCGCGTCGCGGCAATCGGCTTGACCGGGCAACTTCCGAGCTTGGTGTGTTTGAGCAAGGACGGCCCTGTGGCGCCCGCCATCATTTGGAAAGATGGACGCGCCGATGCCTGGGCGGCAAAGCGTCTCGGCGAATCCCGGCGAAAGCAGATCTACGCGCGCACCGGCATGCCGATCGACGGGCGCTATCTCGCTCCCATGCTGGCATATCACTTCACCGATCGACTTGGCGAGATTCGCTGCGTGCTATCGGCGAAGGATTATCTGCTGTACGAGCTCACGGGACTTTGTTTGACGGAACCGTCGACCGCCGCAGGGTACGGAATCTATGATTTGCATCAGCGCGCATTCAGCGAAGAGCTGGGCGGGTTCTGGAATCTTCCGCACAGGCTATTGCCGGACATCCAGCCCGCCAATTCGTTGGCAGGACCGCTGAGTCCGGCGGGAGCAACGCTTCTCGGTTTGCCGCCTGGAGTTCCGGTCAGCATGGGCGCGGCCGATTCAGTGTGCGCGTCCTATGCGATGGGCGGCCTTGACCCCGGGATCGTCTCGATCAGCTTAGGATCGAGCGCCGTCGTTCTCGGCGCGATCGACCAACTGCAGCTCGACGCCGGTTCCCGTTATCTCGTGACGCCGCATGTCGAGGACGGATGGTACGGCCGCGAAATGGACTTATTGGCAAGCGGCAGCGGGTATCGCTGGCTGAGCGACTTATTCTCCTGGCAGGAGGGCGATCTCGATCGATGCGCGGCGTCGTCGACACCCGGCGCACGCGGACTTATCTTTACTCCCTATCTGGCGGGCGGCGAACAAGGCGCCCTGTGGAACCCGAACCTGCGCGGCGCAATTCTCGGATTGAACCTGCAGCACACTGCCAGCGACCTGGCGCGGGCGTTTCTGGAAGGCGTTTTTTTCGAAGTCCGGCGGTGCATCGAAGTATTGGCGGAAACCGCGCCGGTCAAATCGGTCATGGTCAGCGGCAATATTACCCGCTCGCCGAGCAGCACCCAATTGCTGGCCGATATTCTGCTGCGGCCCGTCGGCACCGTCCTCGAGCAGTCGCCCGCGGCCATCGGTGCCGCGCTGCAGGCTCGCAGACTGACCGGGCTCACTGATGCCTCTGCCGCAACCTTTGCACGCCGATCGACGATGGTCGTGGCGCCCGCAAACGCAGCGTACGGACCAATCTACGAGCGCTACTTGGCTCAAGCGGCGCGATGCGACTGACCAGGATCCGCCGAGGCGAATTCGATAGCCAATGGCCGGTGACCAGCCTGACCGCTCACCCCGACCTTCGGGTCATTGAACTTTCCGCGCCCGATTAGAATCCGTCAATTCCACGGCCTGCACAAAAAATGAGGGTGCTGTTTCGAGGCGGAACGCGAAAGCTTTCGCTGCGAACACCATCCGAAACGAGTCAATGGCCTGGTGCCGCGAGGAAAAACTGACGCCCGATACTTCGACCACCCACTCGGAGCGTACTAAGTCGAGCAATTCACGCTCGTGCGCCAGCGCCGGCCGGGATACTAGGAGCTGTTCCTCGCGGGCCTCCTTCAGGCCGTAAACGTCGTCCAGCAGATCGTAGAGCGATCGTTTGTCGGTATCCTTCAAGTAGCTCGACAAGTCCGGCGCGAGAATCTTGGGGATGACCGATAGCTCCCAAATGACCGGCAGCTTATTCAACAGGCGCAAGCGGGAAATTTCCCAAACCGTCGTCAGCGCCGGCAGCCCCAGTCGCTCGGCCTCGGGCGCCGTGCAGCCTCGCGCCTGGCAGTTCAATAGGCGCGTCTGCAGCTTCGAGCTCGCATCCAAATGCAAACCATTGCGAAGGCCGCCGATTTTCGTTGTCTCGGCGTTGACTCGAGGACGCGCGACAAACGTGCCGCGGCCCTGCTCGCGCCTGACAATGGATTGCAAGGACAGTTCCGACAAGGCGCGCCGCACGGTGACGAGGCTGACGCCGGCGAGTGTCGATAGTTGAGCTTCCGTCGGAAGTTGATCCCCTTCGCGTAGCTTGTGCTCGTCTACGTACTGCAAAACGAACGCTATGGTTTTCTCGTAAAGGGATTTCACGGCGGTAATTCTACGTCGATTACCTCGCGAAACGCGAACAGATCAACCGGAAGGGCCTTGGCCGGGCCGGCAAAACCGTGGAAATCGTACCCTGGTTCAGGCCACTCGGACCGGGGGTCTGTCCACGACCCGAACCGTGTAGCCGCCGGACTTTTCGTCCGCCCGCAGAGTGAGGAGGCCGCGCTTCTGGGCGTCGGCCAGCAAATCGTTGAACGATCGGAATCCATAGGCGCGCTCGTTGAAACCCGGGTGCCGCCGCTTGATCGCCTGCTTGATCATCGAACCCCAAATGGGTTCACTCTCGCCGCGCTCTTCGGTGACGGCCTCCAGCGTTTCCACCACCAATTCGAACGCATCTGTCGCGTCAGGGCCTTTGTTCTCGGCCGCTACGATGTCGGCCGACACGGCGGTAGGCCGTGACGCTGCCGCAGTGCGGCGATGCGCCTTCGATGGCTCCTTGCGGACCAAATCATCGTAGTAAATGAACTCGTCGCAGTTGTTGATGAACAAGTCCGAGGTCGAGTTCTTGACGCCGACGCCGATGACCGTCTTGGCGTTTTCGCGCAGCTTGCTGACCAACGGCGAGAAGTCCGAATCGCCGCTGAGGATGACAAATGTATCGACGTGTCCTTTGGTGTAGCACAGGTCGAGCGCGTCGACGACCATGCGGATGTCCGCCGAGTTCTTGCCCGATTGCCTGACGTGCGGGATTTCGATCAATTCGAAGGCTGCTTCGTGCAAGCCGCGCTTGAAGTCCTTATAGCGGTCGAAGTCACAGTAGGCTTTCTTGACCACAATATGGCCTTTGAGCAGCAGCCGCTCAAGAACCTTCTCGACGTCAAAACTCGGATACTTGGCATCGCGCGCGCCGAGCGCGATGTTCTCCAGGTCGAGGAACACGGCCATGGTGGCGTCGGACGATTTGGTGCTCATGCCCAATCGTACAAGAAATGCCCGGCGCCGGCATCCCGGATTGGGTGAGCTAAAACCAGCATGCTGATCAAGGCTAGACGAAGATTTGTCCGCACGAGCGGCCTAGAGGTACCAGAGCATTTGTAAGGTGTCGAATACTTAACAAAGGCTGCGTCTGCCAGCGTACAGACAAACGAGCGCAATCTCACTGATGATGACCGTTGATCATCACCATAGCTCATTAACCGTAGAGAAAGAACTCATGAAAACCAGAGACCTATACGCCGCAACCGGCCTGACCGTCGCCGCGATGCTCCTGAGCGGAACGGCGTTTGCTGCCAGCAAGGCTCAAATCGACATGGGCGTCAGGCACGCGCTGACGCAATTCCAAGAGCTCAACCCAAAGCACGAAATGCTGGAAAACAAAGCGGCAGGTATCCTGGTGTTTCCGCGGGTCACCAAGGGTGGGGTGGGCATCGCCGGTGAGCACGGCGAAGGCGTGCTGCAAGTGAAAGGCCAGACCGTGGGTTACTACAGCGTCTCCTCCGCTTCGGTCGGGCTCACACTCGGCGTGGCAAGACACAAAGAAATCATCATGTTCATGACTCAAGAGGCTCTCGACAAATTCACCAACAGCAAGGGTTGGTCTGCGGGAGCCGACACGGGTATCGCGGTGGTCTCGAAAGGCGCCGGCGGCGACTATGACACCCAGACTTTGCAGAAGCCGATTCTCGGGTTCGTGTTCGGCGAGAAAGGCTTGATCGCCGACGCATCCCTCGCGGGCTCGAAGATCAACAAGATCGACAAATAACGCAGAGATTCTCCGCTAGCTGCTCGCCGCGCGCCTAGATGCGCGGGGCGGGCAGCGGTCCGAGCGCGCGCTCGACGCTCAAGCCAAGCGCCAGCAGTGCCCGATCGCTCCCGGCGGGCCCGTCGATTTCAAGCGCCACGGGCAGCCCGCGCGTGAGTCCCGCGGGAATTACCAGGCCCGGAATTCCGGAGGTGCTCCCGGGCGCAATGTTGCGCGCGACCGCCGTCACGAAGGCGATGGACCGTCCGCCAATGTCGACGGAAGTATCCTGGCCGATGAGCGGCGCCGGCACGAGGGTCGCCGGGAACACGATCGCCGTTACCCCGGTGCGGGCAAAATACTCCTGGTACAAGCTGCGCAGCGCCGGCAAGTACTGATCGCGTGCCGCAGAGTATTCGCTCTCGGACACGACATTGGCGCCTCCCGGCATGACGTCGTTCCTGAAGATCTTCTGGATATCCGGACTCGCCTGCCGCACGACATCGTCAATGCTGAGCCCGGTGCCGTACTCATTGAGGTAGCGAGCGAGCGCGGAGCGGACATCGTGATTCTGCACTCGATTGGTGACGAGTTTGATGAGCTGCGCGAGGCCGGGCAACTCCGACTCGACGATTACGGCACCCTCGCACTCAAGCCGTGCCAGCGCCTGGCTGGTCAACCGCTCGACTTCAGGATCGAGGTTCGTGAACCAGTAGTCGCGTACGACCCCCAGGCGCGCTCCGCGCAGCGACGCGGCCTCGACCGGGCGCCAATCATCGACCATCACCGAGTCGAACAAGATGAGATCTTGAACGGTGCGCGCGTGCGGGCCGACTTGGTCGAACAGCGGCGAAATCGGTATACATCCCTGCGTTGCGTATCTCCCGGTTGTCGGACGAAAGCCCGTGATGCCGCAAAACGCCGCCGGGACCCGGATGGATCCTTCGGTATCCTCGGCAATACCGAGCGGCGCGAGACGCGCCGCGATGGCGGCGGCCGTGCCGCCGCTGCTGCCGCCCGGAATGTGCTCAAGGCCGTATGGATTGCGCACGGCGCCGTACGCCGGGTTGTTGCTGGTCCAGCCGAAGGAGAGCTCGTGCAGATTCGTCTTGCCTAGCACGATGGCCCCGGCCGCTCTCAGCGCCTCGACCACCGGGGCGTCCTCTTTGGGGCGAAATTCTCGCAGTGCCGGTGTCCCGCCCGTGGTGGGGTAGTCCTTGGTGTTGACGCTGTCCTTGATGGGCATCGGCAATCCAAACAGCGGTCCTGGTTTTGCCCCGGCGTGGCGCTCCTGATCGCGGGCCCGCGCGGCCTCCAGCACCCGCGGCGGCTCCAGCGAGATGAATGCATTGAGCGCGTGCGCAGATCGACAGCGCGCCAGCAGCGCTTCGGCGTAGCGTTCTGCGCTAAGTTCGCCGCGCGACATGCGGGCCACGGCCTCGGTGGCGCTGAGTTCGACGAGTCGCTCACGGCCGCGCGGAGTCGCATGATCGGGTCTTGCGTTATCAAGGTCTACGATAGGATTCTCCGCTGATTGACTGTACTCACCTGAATCAACCTAAGCCAAAATCAGTGGGCGTTGCAAGCCCGCCTCGTGGTTGTGGTGCGACATTGAATCTGCCAGAGTTAAAACGTGGAAGTAGGATGAAACTCAAGAGATGAGTGCGCCAAAATACGTCGGGGCAATCGATCAGGGCACGACCAGCACGCGCTTCATCGTCTTCAATCGCCGCGGCGAGATCATTTCCAGCGCGCAAGCCGAACACACGCAAATCTATCCGAAGCCGGGCTGGGTCGAGCACGACCCCGCCGAAATCTGGCAAAACACCCTGGATGTGATCTCTACGGCGATGTCTCGCGCCGCAATCAATCCGTCCGATTTGGCTGCCGTCGGAGTGACGAATCAACGCGAAACGACCGTCATTTGGAATCGCCGCAGCGGTTTGCCGCTGCACAACGCTCTTGTGTGGCAGGATACGCGCGTCGATGATTTGGTCGCCGCCTATACCCGCGACGGCGGGCAAGACCGCTTCCGCGAGAAGACCGGATTACCGCTCGCGACCTATTCCAGCGCGCTCAAGTTGCAGTGGCTATTGAACAACGTAGCGGGTGCCCGTGCCCTGGCCGAGTCCGGCGATGTGGTATTCGGCAACATCGACAGCTGGCTCGCGTGGAATCTGACCGGCGGACCGGCCGAGGGCCTGCATTTGACCGATGTCACCAACGCAAGCCGCACGCAGCTCATGCACCTCGCCACGCTTGACTGGGATGCGCAGCTTCTGAGTGAGTTCGACATTCCTCGTGCTGCGCTGCCGCGGATCGCCTCCTCCAGCGAGGTGTATGGCGAGATCACTGCCGCAGTGCTTGGCGGAGTAAAGCTCGCGGGCATCCTGGGTGACCAGCAAGCCGCGCTCATGGGCCAGACCTGCTTTCAGCCCGGCGAAACGAAGAACACTTACGGGACCGGGTGCTTCCTCCTCATGAATACCGGGGAGAAACCCATCTCATCGAACGCGGGCCTGATCACGACAGTCGCCTATCGGCTGGGGGCCGAGCCACCCCGCTACGCATTGGAAGGCTCGATCGCCATCACGGGCGCGCTGGTCCAGTGGCTGCGCGACAATGTGGGGCTTATCAAAACCAGCGCCGACATCGAGACTCTGGCTCGAGAGGTCGAGGATAACGGCGACGTTTACTTCGTGCCCGCATTTTCCGGACTCTACGCACCGCATTGGAAGCCCGGCGCGCGAGGCATCGTTGCGGGACTGACCCGATACGCGAACCGCGGGCACATCGCGCGCGCGGCGCTGGAGGCCACGGCGTATCAGACCCGCGATGTCCTGGCGGCCATGGAGCGCGACTCCGGGATCGCCATCAAGGAATTACGCGTCGACGGAGGCATGGTCGTCAATGAACTGCTGATGCAGTTTCAGGCCGATATTCTCGATGTCAACGTCGTGCGGCCGCGGATCGCCGAAACAACCGCATTAGGCGCGGCGTATGCGGCCGGTCTGGCCGTCGGCTTTTGGAAGAGCCGCGAGGATTTGATCGGAAACTGGGGCGTGGAAAAACGCTGGAAACCGGACATGCCGCAAGCTCGGCGAGCGCAGCTCTACCAGTCATGGCAGAAAGCCGTTGGCCGCTCTTACGACTGGAAGGAGTGATGCATCGTCGCTCTCGTCGCGCGTGAACGTACTGTCAAATTCGAACCGCGGCCGCCCATGATTATATCTTCATAGTCGTAGCAAACTTTTTCGCGAGCGGGTACTCTGATCGACACACTTGGCGTGGCAAACTGGGAGACCGCGGATGGCTTTACGTTACTTTACAATTGGCGCGGTGGCTGTGTTGGCGGCGGTGACGGCTTCCTCGGCTGTGTCCGGTTTACAACTGAACGGTCTGCGGTCGCATGCGACCTCCGGTAGCGCGCGTCTTTATGTATCTGGCGCGCGCAGCCCGCAGCAGCGTCAAAGTGCCGCCGATGCCAAGTTAGACGGTGCCCTCGCTGATTTGTCGCGCCATGCGGCGCTGGTGCGCCCCGGACATGCGCTTGCGGACCTGCATTCGCTCAGCCCGGCCGCGCGGTTCGTCCAAGCTTCAGCGAGTGCGACGCCGCTGGTGGCTGTCGATGCAATCACGCGTGGTGATCCCCAACAATTGAAATCGGCCTTGGTCGGCCTTGGGCTGCAGCACGCGGCCGTATATTCGAATGACGTGGGCGGCTGGCTCCCCGTCAACCAGATCGAGGCTGCGGCCGCTCGCGGCGAGGTCGTCTCTTTGCGCGCCGCAATGATGCGCACGCACGCCACCGTCACGGGACCCGTGGCCACACAGGGGGACTACGCCCAGCGCAGCAGCGTGGTGCGCACCGACTACCCGACGCTGACCGGCACCGGCGTCACCGTCGGCGTGCTTTCCGACAGCTTCAATTGCTATGCCGTGTATGCCATTCCCGCGAACGGCGTTCCCGTTTCGGGAAACGAGGGTTACGCCTACAACGGTTTCACTGCCGACTATGCCACGGACGTGTCGACCAGCGCTCTGCCTTCGGGCGTGAATGTGCTCGAAGAGGCCCCCTGTCTGGATTACGGGGCGCCCGCTCAGACGCCGTTCGGCGACGAGGGCCGGGCGATGATGCAGATCGTGCACGCCGTCGCGCCCGGCGCGAGTCTCTCATTCTATACAGCCGAATATAACGAGGCTGACTTTGCCAGCGGTATCGGCAAGCTGGCGGCCGCCGGCGCCAAGGTGATCGCCGACGATGTGGGCTATTTTGATGAGCCGTTCTTTCAGGACGGGATCGTCGCCCAGTCGATCGACACCGTCGAGGCGTCGGGCGTGGCGTATTTTTCCGCAGCCGGCAACGATGGGACATTGGCGTACGAGAACACGGCGCCGAGCTTCGGCACACTGTCCAGCACCCCGCCGAATACCGGCGAATATCTCTTGAATTTCGACACCGCGAACCCGACGACGCCTACGACTGCGCTGCCGGTGACCATTCCCGCTATTCCGCCCGGAGACTTCGTCGCCGTGGTCGTGGAATGGGACCAGCCCTATGTGACCGGCTGCACTGCCGTCCCGACCAGCTTGTGTACCGGGGCGAGCAGCCAGATCGACGTCTGCATCACGGGTAATTCCATCGGTGCCGGCAGCGACACCATCACCAACTACGACGGGACGGCTGCCACTTGCTCGCTCGCGAATGCCACCGGGGTCGATCCCTACCAGATCATGATCGTCAGCAATCCTGCAAACGCCGCGGGTAATTCCCTGCCGCAGAATCTGACCATCGAGATCGGCTTGGTCGTGCCGGCCGGCTCGACGTACACGTCGGTGGAGCCTGGCCGCGTGATCATCGCCGTCGAAGACGATGGCCTGGGCAGCACGATCACCTCTTTTGCGACCAACAGCGCGACGCTGCAGGGGCATTCCGGCGCCGCCGGGGCTGCGGCGGTGGGCGCCGCGTACTATTTTACGACGCCACAGTGCGGAACGACGCCGGCGGTGCTGGAGACGTTCTCCTCCGCAGGCGGCGAGCCTATTCTCTTTAGCACCGCGGGCGTGCGGCTCGTGCCATCGGTGATACGCCAGAAGCCGGACTTCGTCGGTCCGGACGGCGTAAACGATACCTTTCTCGGTTTCACCCTGGCCTCCGACGGAGTCACCGGCGGACTGTTGAACACGACGATACCGGAGTGCCAAAACAATCCGAGCTATCCGAATTTCTTCGGCACCTCGGGTGCCACGCCGCACGCGGCAGGCATCGCCACGCTCATGCTGCAGGCGAATACCGCCGTTACGCCGACGCAAATCTATGCCGCGTTGCGCAAGAGCGCGTTGCCGATGAGCGGCGCCACCCCCAATTTCGAATCGGGGTATGGGTTCATTCAGGCCGATGCGGCGCTGGCGCTGCTGCCGCCCGGTGCTCCCACGCTCACGTTGGGGGTGACCACTATCCCCGCCGGTGAGACGACCTCGATTACCTGGTCATCCGTCAACACGACGAACTGCACCTCGACGGGGAACTCCAACGCCGTGACTTCGGGCTGGACCAACAGCTCGACACTGGCGACCAGCGGGACTGATACAGTGACCACTATCGCAACGGGCACTTACACGTACTCATTGACCTGCTCTAACGCGGTCGGCACTTCGCCCGCGGCCACGGCGACTTTGACGGTCACGGCCGCGCCAAGCACCGGCAGCGGCGGGGGCGCCATCGGCAGTCTCACATTGCTGGGCCTCGCCGGCTTAAGCTTCGCGCGGTTGCTCCGCGCGAAGCCTCGCACTCGCTAGGCGTTGCAATTGGAGTCCGCGTAAACCCTCACGGATGCGGCATTTCCCAACCCGATCTTATTGGCATGACCGCATCGTTGATTGGTCGCATCAACACTCCTTGCCGTCCACGCCAGGTTTGCTTTTCCCGCCGAGTCGGTAAGCAGGGACACCGGTACCGACGTAAATCCGTTGATGCGCGCATTCATTAGAACCACCTGGTAGGGGTGGGTGCTCATGTCGTAAACCGTCACGAGCACGTCCTCGGTGCCGTCGTTGGTGATCTTGACCGCGATGCCATCGCCGAATGCCGCGGCGCCGCCCATGAAAGGCAGCAACAGTGCGAGGATCAAAGCAGAGCGATGGTTGGCACGCACTTTTCCTCCTATGGCAGCGATCGCCGATCGTTGCGAAACTAAAGAGCGAAAATCAGCAGCCATAGAAATACTCGATTCGACGCTCTTCGAGCAGCGGAACCCAGCGCTTTGATCTGTGGGAGTGCGCCTACGTTCAATTAGGCCAGTCCGGTGGCCGAGCGCGTAACAGCCCGCCTGCCGACCCGAGTTCATCTTTTCCTGGTACCTTAATCTCGAGAATCAGTCAGGCGATGATGTCGTCATGGTTATTCGGGGCGCGACTGTCAATGCAACAACATACTGCGGCGAAGGTCGACTCGCCAAGGGCATCGACCACTGAAGGGCCGCCGGCTCGCTGGGCCATGCTGACCGCCCTGGGCGTTGTTTTCGGCGACCTTGGCACTAGCCCGCTATACACTCTGCAAACGGTCGTCCAGGCGACCGGCGGACAGTTTACACCGCAAAGCGCGCTGGGCATTCTCTCGCTCATCGTTTGGACCTTGATCATCACGATCTCGGTGAAGTACTGCTTGTTCGTGATGCGGGCGGACAATCGCGGTGAGGGCGGTATTTTGGCGCTGATGTCTCTCATCGGCGCAAACGGCTTCGCGCCAGGCGTCAAAATTCTGACCGGCATGGGATTGTTGGGCGCCGCACTCATCTACGGCGATGGCGTCATCACACCGGCCATTTCGGTGCTCAGCGCGCTCGAGGGCGTCAACGTGGTGAGCTCGACATTCAAGCCGTTTGTCATGCCCTGCGCCGTCTTTATTCTCATTTGCCTGTTCGCCGCGCAACGCTATGGAACCGAGAAGATCGGGCGCACGTTCGGTCCGGTGATGCTGATCTGGTTTATCACCATTGCGATCCTGGGCGCGATGGGAATTGCACGACATCCAGGCGTACTGGCCGCACTCGATCCGCGGCACGCCGTCCGCTTCATGGCTCACTCCGGAGGCGTCGGTTTCTTGGTGCTTGGCGGGGTCTTTCTCTGCATCACGGGCGGCGAGGCGCTGTATGCCGACATGGGTCATTTTGGCAAGGCGCCGATCCGATGGTCATGGTATGCGGTGGTATTGCCGGCGCTGCTTTTGAGCTATGCCGGGCAAACCGCTTTTTTGATGGAAAAGGGCTCGGTCACCGGTAATCCCTTCTTTCAGATCGCTCCGTCCTGGTCGATCTATCCTCTGGTGGTGCTCGCCACCGTTGCGACGATCATCGCCAGCCAGGCCATCATCACGGGATCATTTTCCATGACCCGCCAGGCGATGCAGCTCGGCTGGCTTCCGGGCGTCGCGATTAGACAAACCTCGGATCGAGTTTATGGCCAGATCTACGTCCCGGTGGTCAATTGGCTGCTGATGACGGCGACGGTCGCAACCACCATCGCATTCGGCAGCTCGGATCGGCTTGCCGGCGCCTACGGTACCGCGGTTTCGACCACCATGCTCCTGACAACCTGCTTGCTGTACAAGGCGATGCGCGACGTCTGGCGCTGGCCGATGATGATCGCGAGCGCCGTGACCGCGGTGTTCCTCTTCGTGGACGGAAGCTTCTTTCTGGCCAATCTCTTGAAGATCGCCGACGGCGGCTGGCTACCGTTGAGTTTCGCCGCAGCGCTGTTCGTAATCATGATCACTTGGCGCACCGGCGTCGATGCCATCCACGCCTCCCTCACGCAGGCGCCAGAGATCGCAGATCGGTTCTTGGCCGATCTGAAGGCCGGCATCATTCCGCGCGTGGAAGGCACGACGGTTTTCTTGACCAGAAGCGCGCGGACAGTGTCGCGGCTGATCATGGATCATGCAAAATTTGTGGGCGTTCTACCGCGCAATGCCATTGCCCTTGGCGTCGTCTTCGAGAATACACCTCGAATATCCGGTGCGGCCTGTACCGTCGTCGAGCACCTCGGAGAGGGCTTGTGGCACTTGGTCGCCCGCTTTGGATTCTTCGAAATTCCCGACCTAAAGCTTGCGCTGAGCCGCGCTCCCGGTCTCGACGTTGCAATCGACATCAACGCCGCTAATTTCGTAGGAGCTCGGGATCTCGTGGTTCACAAAGCCGATGGCGCGGTTATGAGCCGGTGGCGCCTGTCGCTGTTCGCGTTCCTCTACCGCAATTCCGCAAAGGTTGTGGATCGCTTTAATTTACCGCCGGCAAATGTGGTGGAGATTGCCCGGGAAATTGAGATCTAACGCCGATGATGCCGAGTAGTTCACCCAGTCGTCTGCGAGGTCTGACTCGGGCTAAGCGCAGGTAATAAATGCCCGCGCACCTCTCCGAGGCCGATACGCGCCGCGCCCGGTTTTTCGCACCAACCTCGCATGATGACGCTGTCTCCATCCTCGAGAAACGCGCGCCGCTCGGTATCTCCGACTTTAATCGGTTTACTGCCGCCTGCGCTGAGCTCCAGCAGCGAGCCGGCTTCCTCTGGGGTCGGGCCCGATTGGGTGCCGGTGCCGAATAAATCGCCTGCGACCAAATTACAACCGTTGATCGTATGATGTGCGACGAGTTGCGCAATCGTCCAATACGAATGCCGAAAGCTGGTCGAGGATAGACGCTGCGGCGGATCGCCTCGTTCGCGCATCGCCGCCGTCTCGAGCCAGGCGTCGAGCCGAATATCGATCGCTCCCGCGACGCGGTTGGCCTCCGAGTCAAGATACGCCAACGGCGGGGGCTCCCCTTCCGGTCTCTCGACAGGGACACGGAATGGCGCAAGGGCCTGCAGGCTCACGATCCAAGGAGAAATCGTGGTGGCGAAATTCTTCGCCAGAAACGGACCCAGCGGCTGATATTCCCATGCTTGTAGATCGCGCGCGGACCAGTCGTTGAGCAAACACAATCCGAAGATATGCGACTCGGCGCGAGACAGCGGAATTTGCGTGCCCAATGAATTACCGGCGCCGATGAATATCCCCAATTCAAGCTCGTAATCGACGCGCGCGCTGGGACCGACGATCGGCGCCGATTGACCTGGCGGCAGGCGTTGGCCGTGCGGCCTGGAAAAGCTCTGACCGGAAACGCCGATAGAGGAGCTGCGGCCGTGATAGCCGATCGGAATCCATTTGTAATTCGGCAGCAACGGATTGTCCGGACGGAACATACGGCCAACCGTCGTCGCGTGATAAACCGATGAATAGAAATCGGTGAAATCGCCGATTTGCGCAGGCACGGAATAATACGCTTCGGATTGCGGCACAAGACAGGTTTTGAGCGCAGCTTGCAGCGGCGAGCCGTCGCGAAGGCTCTGGAACACGGCGTCACGGAGCGCGCGCCAGATATCCGGTCCGAGCTGCATCAAGGCATTGAGACTGGCTTGGCCGGCCGCCTGCAACGCGCGCGCCGCGCCGGCCTCAAACACGGCGGATTTCGCCACCGCGGCGAGATCGAGGATCTGATCGCCGATTGCGATCCCGCCGCGGAAGGCCTCGTTGGAGTTGCGGCGCCGAAACACCGCATACGGCAGATTCTGGATCGGGAAATCGCATCCTGTCGCATTGGCCGATGCGACCCAGCTCCGCCTCCGCGGATCATTCGTTGCATCGAGTAAATTCAAGTCGGTCACGGCCGAGAGGGGTTAAAGTGTTTTTTCAATTCGAGCCAGTAGTTGGTGTAATCCTTCTGCAGCGCCGGCCGTCCGTTCAGCGCCGATCGCGTGGGTTTGATCGCCGTGCGAGTCTCGATCATGAATGCCATCGTGTCGGCGAGGTGCGTCGGCCGCGAAGTATCCGCGGCGATCGCCTTCTCGAACGTCGCCGCATCCGGACCATGTCCGCTCATACAGTTGTGCAGCGAACCCCCGCCGGGCACGAAGCCCGTACTTTTCGCGTCGTAAACGCCATGAATCAATCCCATGTACTCATTGGCGACGTTGCGATGAAACCACGGCGGCCTAAAGCTGTCTTGCATCACCAGCCAGCGCGGCGGAAACACCACAAAATCGACGTTGCCCGTGCCTGCCGTGTCGCTGGGCGAATGCAGGACCAAGAAAATCGAGGGATCCGGGTGATCGTAGGAGATCGAGCCGATGGCATTAAATCGACGCAGATCATACTTGTAGGGCGCGTAGTTGCCATGCCATGCGACGACGTCCAGGGGCGAGTGGTCCATTTGCGCGATCCAAAACTTACCCAAGAATTTCCCGACCAGCTCGCAGGGTCCGTCACGATCCTCGTAGCGCGCACGAGGCGTATAGAAATCGCGCGGGTTGGCGAGACCGTTCGAGCCGATGGGTCCTAGGTCCGGTAACTTGAACGGCGCGCCGAAATTCTCGCAAATGTAGCCGCGCGCAGCGCCGGCCGGTAGCTCCACGCGGAAGCGCAGGCCGCGCGGGATCACCGCGACCTCTTGGGGTTCGATGCAAATTCGACCGAGTTCGGTATCGAGCGTCAGAGCACCGAGCTGCGGCACGATCAGCATCTCGCCGTCGGCGCTGTAGAAATAGCGGTGCTGCATCGATTGATTGGCCGCATATAAATGGATGCCGCAGCCTGAGTGAAGCTCAGGCGAGCCGGTTCCCGCCAGCGACGCCAATCCCGCGATGAAATCCGTGGGCGCCGTCGGCAGCGGCAGGGGATCCCAGCGCAGCTGATTCGGCGACAACGGATCATCGTCGGACGGTCCGCTGAAATCGAGTTCGAGCCGCCGGAAGGGACTGTGCGTCACGGCAGGACGAATGCGGTAGAGCCACGAGCGGCGATTCGAGTGGCGTGGCGCCGTGAACGCGGTGCCAGAGAATTGTTCCGCATACAGGGAATACGGACAGTGCTGCGGCGAATTTTGCCCTTGCGGCAGGGCGCCGGGCAGCGCCTCGGTGGCGAAGTCGTTGCCAAAGCCGACTTGATAACCGAGCTCATCGAGTTCAGACACGCAGCCCCCTGTCGAGTGAGATTTCCCGGCATTTTCTCACGCTATCGCGATCGCGAATAGGTATCATTTGCGAGTGCCGTATCCAGCGCCGGATGAAGAGTTGAAAGGGCGCATCATGCGCTTCGTTCGCGGCGCTTCGACCGAAATGACGCCGTCGCACGAATCGCAGCTGCCGGATCTCACCGCGCTGCTCCCGGCCGGCAGTGCGGTCTACGTCGAACATCCACCGAAGGCCACGTTGGGCCAGGTTGTGCACGCCGCGCTGGCCGTGCAGCAAAGTGGATTTCTGGCGACGCCGCACATCGTCGCGCGGCGCATTCCCAATGCCCAGACGCTGCGCTTGGCGCTCGCCGAGCTTCGTTCCGGGGGTGTCGAGCAAATCCTGCTGGTCGCCGGCGACGTGGATCAGCCTGCAGGTGAATTCACGAGCACGCTGGAGATTCTCGAGTCCGGAATCCTCGAGCGCTCTGGAATCACGCGGATTGGCGTGGCTGGCCACCCGGAGGGAAACAAAGCCGTCGGCCCGATGCTCTTGTGGGAAGCGCTCAAGGTCAAGCAGAGCTTTGCCGAACGTACGGGCATCACTATGCACGTCGTCACGCAGTTCGGACTCAACGCGAGTGCTGTGGGTGGATGGGAGCGCGAAGTCATGCACCACGATATTCGCTTACCCATCCATGTGGGCATTGCCGGCCCCGCGCCACTGTCGACACTCATCCGCTTTGCCATTCAATGCGGCATCGGCGCATCGATGCGCACGTTGATGCGCAATTTGAGTGCAGTCGGCAGCGTCGCGGAACTCGCGACCAGTCCGGATCAGCACTTGCTGGGGCTGTTGGCTGCGCCCTTGGCGCCGCAGATCGTTGCGCCGCATTTTTTTGCGTTCGGCGGAACTCTTGAGACCGCTCGATGGATGCGGCTAGTGGCTGCCGGTGAATTCGATATTGATTCGAGTACCGGCAGATTCAATTTTCCGCGGCGAGTCTAAAACCGCTTGTAAAATCCGACCGACAAGCCGCCAGGAAGGAATTGAACCGACAGCGGAGTGTCCCGAGTGGTACTCCAATATCCAACTCCCGTACCGAGCGCCCAACCGGCAATGACATCCGATTGCCAATGGGCCCGACTCTTGAGGCGCGCCAGGGCGTCGTATGCCGGGAGCGCCTCAAGTGACCAAATCCATGGGTATTGATGCGCGTAATTCGCAATAAAGGGAGTCACAAAGCTTGCCTGCAGAGTCACTTCGCCGCTTGGGAAGCTCTCACAGCAATTTCCGCGAAACCACAGATTGGGATTGTCGCCTTGATCGGGGCGGGCCCGGCTGAATCCGTATTTGAGCAATTCGGCCGCGACACTGGAAACCACCGAGGCGTCGACCGTCTGCCACAAGGTATGGCCTAGTTCGTTGTCGTTGCCAAACCATAAACTGCCGGCCACTTCAACGGCGACCACGCCGAACTCGAGTCCGACCTGATATTTCCTCTCCCAAATGCCGCTCTGATCGAGAGGTAGTTCATGATCGAGCGCGAACAAACCGCTGCCGGCGTAAGCACTATGCGCAATCAGCCCCGGCATCAGCAACAGCAGCAGTCGTGTGCCCCGCATGGCTCGCGCGGCATTCCAGATTGAACCCATGTATGAGCTCCAGGGCCGGCCTCTTGTCGATCGGCTTGAACGAAGAAAGTCATATTTGTCCTTGGTACTATAAAGTACTTTGCAGTACAAAGCACACGCAGTCAACGGCCAAAAAAGCTGCTCAAGCTCAGATGGAGACTTAACTGGGAAAAGCGCAACGGGCGAAAAGGCGCAAGCCGCCGCGTTATTCAAGATTTCAGCGAGAGCTCCGGGCTCTTACTTCACCCGGCTCATCACTTTGATGAGGCGATAGGTAAATTCGATGCTCTCATCGAAGGCTTGCACGCCGATCCGCTCGTCGCGGCCGTGCGCGCGATTTTCGTCCACGTCCGCCCATACGCCGTTGACATCGTAGCTCGGCATGCCGGCATTGCGCGTCTGCCGGTCGTCGCTGAACCCCGTTGCCATGGTGGGAATTATCGGCACGTTCGGCCACATCGAGTGGGCCACGCCCGCAACCTTGTCCATGAATAGCGGAGTCGGCGGCGACTCCGGGCTCACGATCGGCGCTGCATCCCGCGTGATGCGAATCTCCGGATCCTTGAGCGTGGCGAGGAGCAGCGCCTGCACGTTGTCTGCCGTGTCGCCGGGCATCATCCGGCATTGGATCGTTGCCTTGGCGCGCTGCGGCAAGGCGTTCTCGGCATGACCGCCCGAAATCAGTGTCGCAACACAGGTCGTGCGCAGCTGCGCGTTGAAGCGAACGTTTTGACTCAAACGTTCCGCGGCGGCGAGATCGGGAGGCGACTGCGCCACCGCCAGCATATCGGTGCCGGTAGGGCCGGATGCGAGGGCGGCAAGCTTGCCGAAACTCGAGCGGGTGGTTGCGGTGAGCGTCACCGGAAACTTGAAGGTTTCA